>NZ_JBFUMK010000021.1:0-114765 GCF_054049415.1 Roseateles sp. P5_D6
AGTTCAAAGCGGCCGAGCCACTTGTAGCCGGTCTTGGGGCTGATGCCGAACTGGCGACACAACGCGCGCACGTTGGCGCCGTCCTGGCAGGCCAGGTGCACGAATTCTTCACGCAGGGACACGGTGCTCTTCTCCGTCCAGACCATGGGCTTCTTCCGGGGCTTCTAAACCCCGAAAGCGTTACCCATGTCCTGGCACACCCGTTACCTATGTCCCCGGTCTATACAGCGCCGCAGAAGAAAGTTACCCGGCCGCCGGGACGGACTCCCGGCAATGCACCGAACAAAGAGAACAACCGCAAATGCCACAAAGAAAAACGGGGCCGAAGCCCCGTTCCCATTCAACCAACCAAACCGCTTACCACTGCAGCTTCAGCGTGTACGAGCCCGTGCCGCTGTAGCGCAGCACCTGCACATACAGCGTCACCGAGCCCGAGCCGCCATTGGCGTAGCTCGCGCTGTCGACCTGCCCCGCCGCCTTCTCGCTGCTGGCCACCGTCGTGCCGGAGCTGTTCTTGACGTAGAGGTCGAAGTCGTTACTGCTGCTGCCCATGGTCAGCGTCGCGGCCAGCGTCTTGCCGGCCGGCAGCGTCACCTTGAAGTAGTCGGTGTCGCTGGTCGAGCCGATGGTGCCGGCCACGTTGGCCGGTGCCGAGACGGTGTTGGCCGCCGAGATCGAGCCGTTGGACTCGGTCTCGTTGACCGTCGGCAGGCCGCCCGTGCCCGTGATGGCCGCCACCGCAGCCGCCGCATCCAGGATGCCGGCGCCGCATTGCGAGCAGCTGCCCGGGAAGGCTCGCGCGCTGCTGATCAGCGCGGCCTTGATCTGGTCGGGCGTGGCGGTCGGCTTGGCGCTCATCATCAGCGCGACGACACCGGCCACATGCGGCGTGGCCATCGACGTGCCCTGGTAGTAGGCATAGCTGTCGGCGCCCGGCGCCTTGGTGCCGGCGTTCAGCGTGCTGAGGATGCCGTTGCTGCTGCTGGAGCGCACATCACCACCGGGCGCCGCCAGCGTCACGATGGAGCCGTAGTTCGAGTAGTAGGCGCGAGCACCATTGCGATCCGTGGCTGCCACGGCAACCACGCCGGAGCAGTTCGCCGGGTTGGAGTTGCTGGCGTTCTGGTTCTCGTTGCCGGCTGCGACGATGACGCTCGTGCCGCGCGAACGGGCGCTGTTGATGGCATTCTGCGACGTGGTGTCGCAGGCACCGCCGCCACCGAGGGACATGTTGATGACCTTGGCCGGCGTGGCGTTGGTGGGCAGGCCCGAGACGCTGCCGCCCGAGGCCCAGACCATGCCGTCGGCGATGTCGGAGGTGTAGCCGCCGCACTTGCCCAGCACGCGCACGGGCTGCACCTTGGCGTTGAAGGCGATGCCCGCCACGCCGGTGGAGTTGTTGGTCTTGGCCGCGATGGTGCCGGCCACATGCGTGCCGTGCCAGCTGGAGTTGCTGGCCGGCTCGCCGGTGCCGCACTCGCCCGCGGCGGTCCAGTCGCCCGGGTCGCTCGGGTCGCTGTCACGGCCGCTGCCGTCGTTGGAGACGGCCGTGTCGTTGATCATGTCGTAGCCGGCGACGATCTGGCCCGACAGGTCGGCATGCGGGCGGTAGCCGGTGTCGATGACGGCCACGACGACGCCCGAGCCGGTGGACAGGTCCCAGGCCGCCGGGGCGCGGATGCCGCCGGTCGTCTCGTACAGGTCCCACTGCGAGCTGTAGCTCGTGTCGTTGGGCGTGAACATCGGGTACATCTTGCGGTCGGGTTCCGCGTAGGCGATGTTGGGGTCGGCCGCCTTGAGCTGGTTGGCCAGGCTCTGCATCTCGCCGTGCGAGAGCGCCTTGTCGAGCTTGTAGATGTGGGCGCCAGTGCCCATCTGGCGCAGCACGCGGGCCTTGGCGCCGCGCAGGGCCAGTGCCGAGTTCACGACATTCAGGCGAGCTTCCAGTGCGTTGGTAGCGATGCCGACGGCGCGCAGTACGGTGGCGTCCTGGGCATCAACCTGGGAGGCGTCGCGGTAGCTGACGATGAGGCGGTCGGTACTGCTCGCACGCACCAGGCTGGCAACGCCCACGTCGACCTGGGTGTTGGATACGCCAGCCTGGCTGGCACCCGCCGTCAGCAGGCCACAGGCCAGTGCGAGCAGGGTTCTCTTGTTGGCAAAAGCAAAACTCATTTGTGGTGGTTCCGGAAAAGTCACCGTGGCGGACGGCGCACCGGCTCGGCCCGCGGGATCTCCACGAGGAGCACCACTGTGTTCAGCTCGCCGGCAGGACTCAACCCAACAACAAAACCGTCCTGGCCGACATGGCGCATCCGAAGCGGGCCGCAGTGTGTCCGTGGCGCGAAGGCAGCCTTGTCACCAGCCGCAGTGACGGAAGTAACCCTAGCGGGCAATCACGGATGACAGCGCCCGTGACCAATGGCATGCGCACGCTCGAGCGAGCGAAACAAGCCGGCTGCAATTCGGTCGCGGTTTTCAGCGGGTCGTCGCATGGCACTGGCAACTCATCGCTTGCGGCTTGGGGCCGCTCATTCACGCGCCTAGCCTGAACACAGGTCGACGCGTTTTGCGGCGCCCGCCCCCCCACCAAGAACCCACAGGAGCTTGTCATGTCCACCCGCTACTCGATTGCCCAGCGCACACCTTTGCTCAACAGCCTGTTCGCCGGCGTCGCCTGCGCCGTCACACTGACTCTGACCGCGGGCCCTGCAATGGCTGCGCCAGGCGACCTGGAACGCGTTGAAGTCAGCGGGCGCGTCGTCGAGGCGCCCGTGCGCTACGACATTCACAACGCCTGCGCCAACCTCGACCTGCAACTGCAGGACGCACTGCAGACGACCTGGGAGAACGAGCGCCGCACCGGCCAGGTGAAGGTACAGGTCGTCATCGACGGCGGCGAAGTGACTGCCGTCAGGACCAACGGCATCTCCAACCGCATCGAGCGCACCGTGCGCAATGCAGCCAACATGCTGGAGTGCGGCCCGCAGAAGACGGCCGGCACGCAGATCTATCGTTTCCGCGTCGACTTCATCGATCCCGACGACCGCAACAACCAGCAGGTCGCCGGCGCCGGGCGTGGCTATCGGATCGCGATGGTCAACGAGTGAAGCACGGCGGCGTCGACGCGCGCAAGCGGCAGCGGTAGGCGCTCTACCGCTGGGCCGCCCGGTTCGCGCTGGGGCATCGCCCAGATGGGTGCCGGAAAGTGACTGTCCCAGTCGAAACGCGCGATGACATGCCAGTGCAGATGCGGCACGACATTGCCCAGGCTGGCGATGTTGACCTTGGTCGGCGCGAGCAAAGACCTTAAGACCCGCTCGATCTCGGTGACAGCGTCCATGCAGGCGTGTCTATCCGTGACCGAGAGGTCGCTGAACTCGGCGACATGGGCATTCCAGATGAGGCGATAGAAGGCCGGAAAACGCCGCGCCTCCTCGCCCCCATCCGGTTCCGCGACGCGCACGACGCGGAACTTGGGCGTGCGCGCGATGACGAGCCCGCCGTCGCTGTCACACAGAACGCAGCTCACACCAGCACCCGTTCAATGCCACCGTTGTTGGCCTTGGCCACGTACTCCGGCATCCAGTTGGGGCCGAGGATCTGGTTGGCCATCTCGACGACGATGTAGTCGGCTTCGAGCAGTCCGTTCTGCAGGTCATCGCCGTAGCGGCTCAAACCCTGCAGGCAACTCGGGCAGGAGGTCAGGATCTTCAGGTTGTCGTTGGCGCCGACCTTGCCCGCGTCACGCAGCTGGGTCTCGGCCTTGCGCAGCTCCTCTTCCTTGCGGAAGCGCACCTGGGTCGAGATGTCGGGCCGCGTCACGCCCAGGGTGCCGCTCTCGCCACAGCAGCGCTCGTTCTTGACGACGTTCTCGCCCACCAGCGCCTTCACCGTCTTCATCGGCTCCTGCAGCTTCATCGGTGAATGGCAGGGGTCGTGGTACAGGTAGCTGTTCTTGGAGCCGAGGGTGATGCCCTTCTCCAGCAGGTACTCGTGGATGTCGATGATGCGGCAGCCCGGGAAGATGTCCTCGAACTTGTAGCCCTGCAACTGGTCGTAGCAGGTGCCGCATGACACCACCACGGTCTTGATGTCGAGGTAGTTCAGCGTGTTGGCGACACGGTGGAAGAGCACCCGGTTGTCGGTGATCATCTTCTCGGCCTTGTCGAACTGGCCCGAGCCGCGCTGCGGGTAGCCGCAGCACAGATAGCCGGGCGGCAGCACCGTCTGCACGCCGGCATGCCAGAGCATGGCCTGCGTGGCCAGGCCGACCTGGCTGAACAGGCGCTCCGAGCCACAGCCGGGGAAATAGAACACGGCCTCGGTCTCGCTCGCCAGCGACGGCGGGCGGATGATGGGCACGTAGTCCTTGTCCTCGATGTCCAAGAGAGCGCGCGCCGTCTTCTTGGGCAGGCCACCCGGCAACTTCTTGTTGATGAAGTGGATGACCTGTTCCTTGATCGGCGCGGCGCCCAGCGTGGCCGGCGGCGCGCTGGTCTGCTTGCGCCCCGCGAGCTTGAACAGGTCGACCGCAAAGCGCTGCGCCTTGAAGCCGATGCCCACCATCGCCGTGCGCGCCAGCTTGATGGTCTCGGGGTTGGTCGCGTTCAGCATGAACATGGCGGCCGCGTTGCCGGGGCGCCAGGTTTTCTGGCCCATCTTGCGCAACAGGTTGCGCATGTTCATCGTCACGTCGCCGAAGTCGATCTTGACCGGGCAGGGCGACAGGCACTTGTGGCAGACCGTGCAATGGTCGGCCACGTCCTCGAACTCCTGCCAGTGCTTGATCGACACGCCGCGGCGCGTCTGCTCCTCGTACAGGAAGGCCTCGACCAGCAGCGAGGTGGCGAGGATCTTGTTGCGCGGGCTGTAGAGCAGGTTGGCGCGCGGCACATGGGTGGCGCAGACGGGCTTGCACTTGCCGCAGCGCAGGCAGTCCTTGACCGAGTTGGCAATCTCGCCAATGTCGCTCTGCTGCATGATCAGCGACTCGTGGCCCATCAGGCCGAAGGACGGCGTGTAGGCATTGCGCAGGTCGGCCGGGTAAGCGGCATCGCGCAGCAGCTTGCCCTTGTTGAAGCGGCCTTCGGGGTCGACGCGCTTCTTGTACGCCGTGAAGTTGGCCAGCTCCTCGTCGGTCAGGAACTCGAGCTTGGTGATGCCGATGCCATGCTCGCCCGAGATGACGCCATCCAGCGAGCGTGCCAACGTCATGATGCGCGCCACGGCTGCATGGGCCGTCTGCAGCATCTCGTAGTTGTCGCTGTTGACGGGGATGTTGGTGTGCACATTGCCATCGCCGGCATGCATATGCAGGGCCACCCAGACGCGGCCGCGCAGCACTTCCTTGTGGATGCGCTTGAGTTCGGCGATCAGCGGTTCGAAGGCCGCGCCGTTGAAGAGGGCCTGCAGGGGCTTGAGGATCTGCGTCTTCCACGAAGCCCGCAGCTCGTGCGTCTGCAGTCCTTCGAAGAAGCCGCCATTCGGTCCATCCAGGCCGTTCAGCCACTGCTGCCACAGCTCGCCCACCTCACGCAGCAGCGCGAGCGCCTGCTGCACGCGGTCTTCCAGCAGCTCAGCGCTGGGGATGTCGCCCGCGTCGTCGCTCTTGCCCAGCGGCAGCTTGCCGGTCAGGAACAAGGCCTGCAGCGCCGTCACCAGCGCCAGCTTGTTGTGCAAGCTGAGCTCGATGTTGATGCGCTCGATGCCCAGCGTGTACTCGCCCATGCGGTGCAGCGGGATCACCACGTCCTCGTTCACCTTGAACGCATTCGTGTGCTTGCTGATGGCCGCGGTGCGCTTGCGGTCCAGCCAGAACTTCTTGCGCGCATCGGCGCTGACGGCGACAAAGCCTTCGCCCGAGCGGCCGTTGGCCAGGCGCACGACTTCTGAAGTGGCGCGCGCCACCGCATCAGCGTCGTCGCCGACGATGTCGCCCACCAGCACCATCTTGGGCAGGCCGCCGCGCTTGCTCTTGGTGGCGTAGCCCACGGCCTTCAGGTAGCGGTCGTCCAGATGCTCCAGGCCCGCGAGCAGCACGCCCGTGTCGGCGATCGAGAACATGTAGTCCTTGATGTCGACGATGCTGGGCACGCAGTCCTTGGGGTTGCCGAAGAACTCCAGGCAGACCGTGCGCACATGGGCCGGCATCTTGTGCACGATCCAGCGCGCGCTGGTGATCAGGCCGTCACAGCCTTCCTTCTGGATGCCCGGCAGGCCGGCGAGGAACTTGTCCGTCACATCCTTGCCCAGGCCCTCCTTGCGGAAGACGCGGCCCGGGATGTCCAGTCTCTCGGTCTTTTCGAGCTTGGTGCCGGAGGCGTCGAAATAGCGCAGTTCGAAGCTCGCCACTTCCACGTCGTGGATCTTGCCGAGGTTATGGTTGAGGCGGATCACCTCCAGCCACTTGGCCTCGGGCGTCACCATCTTCCAGCTGGCCAGGTTGTCCAGGGCCGTGCCCCACAGCACGGCCTTCTTGCCGCCAGCGTTCATGGCCACGTTGCCGCCGATGCAGCTCGCCTCGGCGGAGGTCGGGTCCACGGCGAAGACGAAGCCACTGGCCTCGGCCATGTCGGCCACGCGCTGCGTGACGACGCCGGCCTCGCTGAAGATGGTCGGCACCTCGCGGTCGAGGCCCGGCAGGCGCAGCATCTCGACGCCGCGCAGCGCCTCGAGCTTCTCGGTGTTGATGACGGCGCTGTTCCACACCAGTGGAATCGCGCCGCCCGTGTAGCCCGTGCCGCCGCCCCGCGGAATGACGGTCAGGCCCAGCTCGAAGCAGGCGCCCACGAGACCGGCCATCTCGGCCTCGGTGTCGGGCGTCAGCACGACGAAGGGGTACTCGACGCGCCAGTCGGTCGCGTCCGTCACGTGGGACACGCGCGACAGGCCGTCGAACTTGATGTTGTCCTTGGCGGTGTGCTTGGCGAGCTTCTTGGCCGAGCGCTTGCGCAGTTCAGCCACGCGCTCGAACATCAATGCGAACTCGGCCACCGCACCGCGCGCCGCCTTCAGCAGCTCACCGACCGACGCGTCGCGTTGCGCATCGGCAGCGGCGTCACGGCGCTTCTCCACCTCGCCCAGGCGATGGTGCAGGGCCTCGATCAGCTGGCCACGGCGGCGAGGGTTGTCCAGCAGGTCGTCCTGCAGATACGGGTTGCGCTGCACCACCCAGATGTCGCCCAGCACCTCGTACAACATGCGCGCGGAGCGGCCCGTGCGACGCTCTAACCGCAACTGGTCCAGCAGCTCCCAGGCCCGGGAGCCCAGCAGGCGGATGACGATCTCGCGGTCGGAGAACGACGTGTAGTTGTAGGGAATCTCGCGCAACCGGGGGGCTGCGCTCTCAGCCGCTTCAGCGGTGGGCATCAGGGGATGCGGAGCGTTCATGGCAACCGGCGTGACCGGAAAAGTAGCCTTCGCAGGCTGGTTCGGGCGGGCAGCGGCTCGGGTCGGCAGCAGGGCGGGCAAGGACTACCCGGCTTGTGGCCACGGCCCCTCGCGGCAAGGGTTGGAATCCTAACCGAGGGGGGTTGCCCCCAGGGCGCCACCGTGTTTGCCCGCCATTCGTCGCTCATCAAGCGGCGCTATGCTGGCCCGCAAAACACCGCATGGAGACACTGCAATGAAGTCGTTCGCCTATGTCATGGCGCTGGGCGCTGCCCTGGGCCTGGCCAGCCCGGCCCAGGCCCAGACCGAGATCCAGTGGTGGCACGCCATGGGCGGCGCGCGCGGTGAATGGGTCAACGACCTGGCCAAAGACTTCAACGCCAGCCAGAAGGACTACAAGGTCATCCCCACCTTCAAGGGCACCTACGACGAGTCCATGCCCGCGGCCATCGCCGCCTTCCGGGCCGGCAATGCACCCCACATCCTGCAGGTCTTCGAGGTCGGCACGGCCACCATGATGGCCAGCAAGGCCGCCATCAAGCCTGCAGCCGATCTCATGAAGGAAGCGGGCATCCCTTTCGACCCCAGCGCCTATGTGCCCGCAGTGGCCAGCTATTACACGGCTCCCAACGGCCAGATGCTGAGCTTCCCCTTCAACAGCTCGACGACCGTTTTCTTCTACAACAAGGATGCGCTGAAGGCCGCCGGCGTCGACAAGCCGCCCACGAGCTGGCCCGAGGTGGCTTCGGCGGCCGCCAAGCTCAAGGCCAACGGCAGCAAGTGCCCCCTCACCACATCGTGGATGAGCTGGACGCAGCTGGAGAGCTTCTCGGCCTGGCACAACGTCGAGTTCGCCACCAAGAACAACGGCTTCGGCGGCCTGGACGCACGCCTGGCCTTCAACACGCCGCTGCACCTGCGCCACATCGAGAACCTGGCCAACATGTCCAAGCAAGGGCTCTTCGTCTACAAAGGCCGCGGCAATACGTCCGACGCCACCTTCGTGTCGGGCGAGTGCGCCATGACCACGGCCTCGTCCAGCATCTACGGCGACATCAAGAAGAACGCCAAGTTCGCCTTCGGCATCACCGCCCTGCCCTACTACCCGGACGTGCCCGGCGCACCGCAGAACACCGTCATCGGCGGCGCCAGCCTCTGGGTGATGGCAGGCAAGAAGCCGGCCGAGTACAAGGGCGTGGCCAAGTTCTTCGAGTACCTGGCGCGGGCCGATGTCGCCTCCGAAAGCCACAAGCGCACCGGCTACCTGCCGGCCACCAAGGCGGCCTTTGTTGCTACCGAGGCCAGCGGCTTCTACAAGGCCAACCCGGGCAGCGACGTGGCCGTCAACCAGATGATCCGTAAGACCACCGACAAGTCGCGTGGCGTGCGCCTGGGCAACCACCCGCAGATCCGCACCATCGTCGATGAGGAATTCGAGCTGATCTGGGCCGGCAAGAAGACCGCGAAGGAAGGTATCGATGCCGCCATTCAGCGCGGCAACGAGCAGCTCGAAAAATTCGCTAGAACGGCCAAGCTCTGAACTGAGATGAGGCCCCCACGCTCGCCATGCTCGCTGCCCCCCGAGGGGGCGCCAGTGCCCTCCGGACGGCCGAGCGGGCACTGACATGGCGCAAGAAAAACGCGTCGTCTTCCGCTCCCGCTGGCTGCCGTGGCTGCTGCTGGCGCCGCAGGCGGCGGTCATCGGCGTGTTCTTCTTCTGGCCGGCGGCCCAGGCGCTGCTGCAATCTCTGCAGCAGCAGGACGCCTTCGGCCTGTCAACCGAATGGGTTGGCCTGGACAACTTCAAGGCGCTGTGGGCCGACGCGAGCTATCTCGACTCGTTCAAGACCACGGCGGTTTTCTCCTTGCTGGTGGCGGTGCTGGGCCTGTCGATTTCTCTGCTGCTGGCCGTCATGGCCAACCGCGTGGTGCGCGGCGCCGGCATCTGCAAGACCCTGCTGATCTGGCCCTATGCCGTGGCGCCGGCCATCGCCGGCGTGCTGTGGCTCTTCATGTTCGCGCCGTCCATCGGCATCGTGGCCTATGGGCTGCGGGCCCTGGGCTACGACTGGAACCACCTGCTCAACCCCGACCACGCCATGACGCTGATCGTCATGGCCGCGGTGTGGAAGCAGATCTCCTACAACTTCCTGTTCTTCCTGGCCGGCTTGCAGTCCATCCCGCGCTCGCTCATCGAGGCGGCGGCCATCGACGGCGCCAGCCCCTGGCGGCGCTTCTGGGACGTGACCTTCCCGCTGTTGTCGCCCACCAGCTTCTTCCTGTTGGTGATCAACATCGTCTACGCCTTCTTCGACACCTTCGGCATCGTCGACGCCGCCACGCAAGGCGGCCCCGGCAAGGAGACGGCCATCCTGGTCTACAAGGTCTATCACGACGGCTTCAAGGCCCTGGACTTGGGCGGCTCGGCGGTGCAGAGCGTCGTGCTGATGGTCATCGTCGTCAGCCTGACCATCCTGCAGTTCCGCTTCGTCGAGAAGAAAGTGAACTACTGATGGTCGAAAGAAAACCCTGGCTGGACTGGCTGGCCCACGCCATCCTGCTGCTGGGCGTGGCGGTGGTGGCCTTTCCGCTCTACGTGACCTTCATCGCCGCTTCGCAGACGTCTGAGGCCATCTTGCATGCGCCCATGCCGCTGGTGCCGGGCGGGCATCTGATCGACAACATGGCCACGGCCCTGGGCGGCGGCACCGGTTCGGGCTCCAGCGCGCCGGTGGCCCGCATGATGTGGGTGAGCTTCGTGACGGCCATGGTGATTGCCGTCGGCAAGATCGCCATCTCGCTGCTGTCGGCCTTTGCCATCGTCTACTTCCGCTTCCCGCTGCGCCAGCTGTTCTTCTGGGCCATCTTCGTGACGCTGATGCTGCCGGTGGAAGTGCGCATCGGGCCCACCTACCAGGTGGTGGCCGACCTGCACATGCTCAACAGCTATGCCGGCCTGACCGTGCCGCTGATTGCGTCGGCCACGGCCACCTTTTTGTTCCGCCAGTTTTTCCTGACGGTGCCCGACGAGTTGGTGGAAGCCTCGCGCATCGACGGCGCCTCGCCGCTGCGCTTCTTCAAGGACGTGCTGCTGCCGCTGTCCACCACCAGCATCGCCGCCCTCTTCGTCATCCAGTTCATCTACGGCTGGAACCAGTACCTCTGGCCGCTGCTGGTGACCACCGACGAGTCCATGTACCCCGTGGTCATCGGCATCAAACGCATGATCAGCGGCGGCGAGGCGGCCAACGACTGGAACCTCGTCATGGCCACGGCCCTGCTCGCCATGATCCCGCCCGCGCTGGTCGTGATCCTGATGCAGCGCTGGTTCGTTAAAGGTTTGGTAGATACAGAGAAATAAATGGCTGCCATCTCCATCCGCAAACTCTTCAAACGCTATGGCCACGGCGCCAAGGCGGTGCAGGTCATCCACGGCGTGGACGCCGAGGTCCACGACGGCGAGTTCGTCGTCATCGTCGGCCCCTCGGGCTGCGGCAAGTCCACGCTGCTGCGCATGGTGGCGGGGTTGGAGGAGGTCAGCGAGGGCGAGATCGCCATCGGCTCTCGGGTCGTCAACAACGTCGAGCCGGCGGACCGTGACATCGCCATGGTGTTCCAGAACTACGCCCTCTACCCGCACATGAGCGTCGGCCAGAACATGGCCTACGGCCTCAAGCTGCGCAAGATGCCCAAAGCCGAGATCGACGAGCGCGTGCAGCGTGCCGCCAAGATCCTGGAGCTGAGCCATCTGCTGGAACGCAAGCCGCGCGAACTGTCCGGCGGCCAGCGCCAGCGCGTGGCCATGGGCCGCGCCATCGTGCGCGACCCGCAGGTCTTCTTGTTCGACGAGCCGCTGTCCAACCTCGACGCCAAGCTGCGCGTGCAGACACGGCTGGAGATTCAGAAACTGCACCGCGAGCTGGGCGTCACCTCGCTGTTCGTCACCCACGACCAGGTCGAGGCCATGACGCTGGCGCAGCGCATCATCGTCATGAACGGCGGCCGCATCGAGCAGATGGGCACGCCCGAGGAGGTCTACGGCCAGCCGGCCTCGACCTTCGTCGCCAGCTTCATCGGCTCGCCGGCCATGAACCTGCTGCCGGGCCGACAGCACGGCGGGCAGTTCTACATCGACGGCGCCGAGCTCGACGTGCCGCCGGGCGTGGAAGGCGAACTCACGCTGGGCCTGCGCCCCGAGCATGCGCAGCTGGCCGACCGGGGCTGGCCCCTGCGCGTGGAGATGATCGAGATGCTGGGCGCCGAGCGCCTGGTCTATGGCAAGCTGGGCGCCGGCACGCCCTTCACGCTGCGCCTGGACGCCACCCTGCCCCCACCGCAGCCGGGCGACTGGCTGCACCTGGCCTTCAGCCCCGTGCACCTGCACCGCTTCGACGCCAAGACGGGACAAAGGCTGTGAAGACGCATTGGCCCTATCCGCTGTGGCTGGCCCATCGAGGCGCCGGCAAGCTGGCGCCGGAGAACACGCTGGCGGCCTTCCGCATGGGCGCAGGCTTTGGCTTTCGTGCGTTTGAGTGCGACGTCAAGCTCAGCCAGGACGGCCAGGCCTTTTTGCTGCACGACGACACGCTGGACCGCACGACCAGCGGCCAGGGCTCGCCGGCTTCAGCAGACTGGGCACAGCTGGCCGGGCTCGACGCCGGCAGCTGGCACAGCCCCCCGTTTGCCGCCGAACCGCTGCCGCGCTTCGCCCAGATCGCCGCCTTCTGCCAGGCCAACGGCTGCGCGCTGAATGTCGAGATCAAGCCCTGCCCCGGCGAGGAGGCCCGTACCGGCGCGGCCGTCGCCCGCGAGGCCGCTCGGCTGTGGGCCGGCGCACTGCCACCGCTGTTGAGTAGCTTCAAGCCTGAAGCCATCGCTGCAGCCCGCGACGTCGAGCCCGCCTTGCCACGCGCGTTGCTGCTGGACAAGCTGTGGGACGGCTGGCCCGAGGCCGCCGAGGCGCTGGGCGTCGTCGCCGTCATCACGAACTACCGACTGATGGACCGCGCGCTGATCGACCGCCTGCATGCCAGGGGCTGGCGGGCGCTGGTCTACACGGTCAACGACGCGGCGATAGCCGAGCGGCTCATTGCCGACGGCATTGACGGAATCATCACGGACGCCGTTCGCGAACTCGGACCTCAATGAACTCGCCCCTGCTCAAGACCCTTTGCGCCGCGACCCTCGGGCTGCTCGCAGCAGTGGCCCGCGCCGCCGCACCCAACTGCGAAACCGATCCGCAGCTGCAGCTCGACCGCATCACCGAAGGGGTCATCCTGGTCGGCGAGACCCATGGCAACGAGCAATCGCCGGCCTTCGTGGCCCGGCTGGTCTGCGGCCTGCTGGCACTCGATCGCCCCGTCATCGTGGCGGTGGAACGAGTCAGCCTTGAACAGCCGGCGCTGGCCCGCTACCTGGCATCGGCCGGCCGCGCCGATGACGTCCGCGCACTGCTCCGCGAGGAGGACTGGGCAGCGCCCGCGCAGGACGGACGCAGCAGCGTGGCGATGCTCAAGCTGCTGGAGCAGGTGCGGCGCTGGCGCCAGGCGGGGCAACCTGTCGAGCTGATCGCCATGGTGCAGCCCTGGAGTTCCGATGCCGCTGCCTCCGCGCCCGCCAGCGATCCCAAGCTCGTGCAGGCCCGGGAGGACCGCGGCATGGCCGACACCGTCACCGCGGCCCTCGCCCGGCATCCCGCGCACAGCGCCGTCGTGCTGGCCGGCAGCTTCCACACCGTCATCGGGTCCAAGATTCACCAGGACATCATCGGCTCGCCGTCCCTGGGCGACGTGCTCGCGACCCGCACGGCCGTCCATGTCATCGGCTTGAGCAGCGGCGCCGGTTCGTCCTGGACCTGCCGAACCAGCTGCGGCCCGAACCCGGTGCTCGCCGCCCCCTGGGATCTGCCCGATGCCCGCATCGACACCCGCGTCAGCCTCGGCGAGGTCAGCGTTTCGCCGCCGGCAGCGGCGATGCGCTGATCAACTGCGCGATGCGCGAGTAAAAGGCCACGTTGCGCGGATGCCCACAGCAACTCGTCCGTCGCGTCCTTCCGTGCGGTGAGCCCGCCAGTCCCTAACGCCTTAAGCAGCATGACTAGGGATGGGCTTTACGGGCGAAATGCGAGAACGTCTTCCAAGTTTCAGAAAAGGCTCAAAGGAGACCTGTATGAAAAGGATGCTTGCCGTGTGCGGCTTTTTGGCAGCGAGCCTGTCGTGTCAAGCCGATATTCAAGCCACCGCCTCGTTGAGCGGCTTTCACTTCGAGCTGATCGACCTCGATCTGGGTGACGGAATTTCACCTTCCCTCACGTTAAAGACGAGTACATCAGACGCAACGATCTGGACAACCACACCCGAGGGAATAACGGATCAACTGTCCGTGCAAACCGCAGTGCCCCTTACAGGCTTCTCTCGCTCGCTGACTCGCGGGGATCAGACAGGTGAGATCGAGCTGGTGAACACGAGCCTGAACAGCCTTCGCCTGACGACTTTCGTCAATTCATCGCTGGATTCGATGGCGCCACCGCATTCGGGTACCGGCACCTACGCGTACACGGGGTGGTATCCCAGCTTCATGCTCTCAGCCAAAACTCAGCTGACCATCGTTGCAGACGCCAAGCTCGCGGCGTCTTCCACCATTCCGGTCGACCCGAGCCTTGTCAATACGGCGATGGTCAATAGTCTCCTCAGCGCGTCAACGGTTGGCCAATATGACGATGATTCATTTCAGAAATTGATAAGTGGCAATAATGGATTCTCATTCACCGGCGAGAAGACGTTGTCGGTGACCGTTTCGAACGACTCGAACGAAAGCAGAAATGTGAGTGTTTCCGCCTATATCAGCTCGACCCAGGTGCTGAATCCGGTCCCAGAACCGGCAAGCATTTCCCTGTTGATGGCCGGACTTGCGTTGGTGGGCATGATTCTGAAACGGCGCAGAGGCTGACCGCCATCATTGAGCGCAACGGCACGTCGGTCGTGTGACCAGTAAATCAACAACAATGATGCCCTCGCCGCCGAACTAGCAGACAGCCACCTTTTCCCGGCTGCGAGAGACGAAGTTCGTTGTTCCCGCTGCCCCATACCGTCGCCTTGAACCATGCCACGCGCAAACTAGAGCAAAGGCAGCCAAAGTGAATTGAATGACCCCGGCTTCTAAACGCCAACCCGCATCCACTGTGGATGCGTCTAGCAAGTTGTTCAGGTCGATCAGAGTGTCCTTACTCCACAGGACAGCGCGACGGTCTGCGCTACGCCCTACAACATCACCTGCGTTGTTGATGTCAGCGGCGTTGAAGGCACCGAGATCGGTGACGGTGGCGCCGTCCCACAGGGCGGCGTGTGAGCCAGCATCGCCAGCGATATCGCTGTCACCCACCACTTGGCCTCGATCGTTTATCGCTCGAGCAAAGCTGTCAGTACCGCCCAGCGTACGTAAATCCGCAGCGATAGTGCCGTGCCACAAGATGGCATGCCTCGCCGCATTTTTCGTGATATCCCCGCGCCCACTATTTGGCCGGAATTATTAATGCCCAAAGCGAAAGTTTCACCGCCACCCAAAGTGCCGAGAAGGGTTTTGACACCGCCATTCCACAACGTTGCATTGGATTCGGAAAAAGCAGGCAAGTAGTGTTGCCCACCACTTGGTCTGTAAACCGGGAGGGCGGCTGCTGTTTCAGTCATAGAGGGAGTCCGCGGGCGGTCGTCTCGCACCACCGGCGGCGCAGCGACCAAAGACCTACGAACCCGCCGGTGAAGGCCAGCCAACCGCTGGGCTCCGGCACAGGCGACAGCGTCGCGCCGTTGAAGAATCCCGACCCGGTGCTCATGGTCTCTCCCGCGAAATTCTTGATGTCCGTCAGCTCGAAACGCACCGCGAACGGCGTTGACAGCGAAGCGCTGGTCTCAAAGCCGAACGTCGCCGTCACTGGATGGCTGTAATCGGTGTTGATCCAGCTCGCAGAGCCGCCCCCCGGATCCGCCGTCCACTGCAGCGTGATGACCTGGGGCACGCCGAAGTCAAGAGTGACGTCGCCCTTGGCATCCAGCAATGCGGCCCACGCTGCCACCGACCCTGGCCCGCTCGCCACGGGCGTCGCCAAGGCGTTGTCCCAGCTGAGTTGGAAGGTGACCGCGCTCAAATCGACCGCTGGCTTCGAGCCGAAGAAGAAAGTGGTGGTGGCCGTGCCTCCGGGAACAAAGCTGCCAGAGGTCATGTAGAGCATGACCTCATCGAAGTCAGCGACCGCGCGGGCAGACGGGCTGCACGTCAAGGCGGCAGCCACCAAAGCCAGGGTGGCCAGACGTGGCCGGGCAAGAGGGCGCACAGCACAAATGATTGACATGGTGGAACCTTCGGGTGAGGCGGATGAGAGCGCCTGTGCAGCATGCGCCCGCACCCCGTCGTGTCCAATCCCTATGCCGGCACGGTGACACGAGTCGGCTGCTTCGGCGGCGACGAATGCCTCTGCCTGACCTTGTCCCCCGCGCCATCGGCATCTTGCGCGCCGCTCAGACCGCCGCGCCCCCCAAGGTCGTGCTCTGGAGGTCGACGCTGCTAGGGAAGGTCTGGCAAGTTCAGGACACGCGCGCGTAGACGCATGTGTCGCGGGGATGCCCGTCGACACCAAGCGCCTCATTGCGCAGGATGCCTTCCAGCTCGAAGCCGCAACGTTCGGCAACCGCGCGGCTCCTGACGTTGCGCGGATCGCAGCGGATCTCGACACGGCGCGCGGACAGCACATCGAAGGCCAGGCCTGTCAGCAATCGCACGGCCTCGCTGACATGGCCCTGGCCCGCCGCCTCGGGGCGGATCCAGTAGCCGATCTCGAAGCGCCGCACCGTCCAGTCCATGCGGTGCAGGCCGGTGCCGCCCAGCAGCCGACCCGGGCTTCCATCGGCGCGGCGGGCGTAGATGTGGAAGCACAGGTCGCGTCGGGCGATGAAGTCGGCCTGCATGCGGCGCACCACCATCTCCGAGCTCTCCGCTGTCGGCGCCTCCTGGGCCCACGGCATCCAGGGGCGCAGATGCGAGATCGCCTGCGTGATGACGACGGCCAGCTCCGCGCCGACGCCGGCACGCGGCATCAGCAGCACGGTGCGCTCGCCGTCCAGGCGCTCGGGGATGTCGATCAACAGCGGATCAAGACTCATGGGCACCCTTCGCGCTGCGCGCTGTCCCGCCGGGCGGGAGCTGAGCCCCTTCGGGCGGCCGAACGGGGCTCATGCTGTCACCACTTCAACCGGCTTGGGCAGTTCGCGCACGCCGCGGATGACTGGGTGACGCCAGGCCAGGGCCGCCAGCAGGCACGCGCCTACGCCCGAGAAGGCCAGCGCCGAGCGCAGGCCCATGTGCTCGCCCAGCCAGCCACCGATCAGTGCGCCCGGCCCGGCAGGCAGCAGGATGAGCCAGCGCATCGTGCTCGTCATGCGGCCCAGCATGGGCGCCGGCGTGACGGCCTGGCGCAGCGACAGGAAGTTGATGAAGATCAGCACGGCACCGAAGCCGAAGGCGAACAGCATCACGCCAAAGCTGACCACGCCCAGATGACCCGCCGGCGCCAGCGCCAGCTGCAGCCAGCCGACACCGCAGGCCGCATAACCCAGCACCAGGCATGGCCCCGGGCCGATGCGGCGGCTGATACGGTGGCCGAAGATGCTGGCCAGCACGGTACCGGCGCCCAGCGCGACGTAGGACAGGCCGACCGTCTGCGGCGCGAGCTGCAGCTCGCGCGTTGCAAACAGGATCTGCACGACCAGGGCGGCGTTGTGGAAGAGCTGCCAGCCACCGGTGGCGGTGGCCAGGCTGATGAGCAGCTTGTGCGAGCGCACGAAAGCCAGGCCTTCCTTCAACGAGGGCCAGAAAGCGCCGCGCGTGGCCGACAGCTGCTCCTGCACGCGGATGCCACGCAGGATGACTGCCGACGCGAGCAGGGCCACGGCATCCACGGCCAAGGCCAGCGGAGCGCCCAGCAGCTTGATCAGCACGCCGGCCAGGCCCGGCCCGACGACCTCGGCGCCAGAACCGGCCAAGGCGTTCTTGGCATGCGCCTCGACAAGCCGCTCGCGTGGCACCACCTGGGTCAGCACGATCTGCGCGGCGCTGCCAGCCGTCGTGTGCACGGTGCCCAATACGAAACCAACGACATACAGCCAGCCCATGCCCAGCCAACCCATCCACGCGGCCAGCGGCACCGTGGCCACCGCGAAGGCGAGCAGGGTCTCACCCGCCACATAGACCGGCAGCTTGCGCATGCGATCCAGCAGCACGCCCGAGGGCAGCGAGAACAGCACGAAGGGCAGGATCTCCATCGCCTGCAGCAGGCCCATCTGCGTGGGGCTGGCGTTGAGCAGCACGGCGGCCGTCAGTGGCAGGGCCAGCATGGTGACCTGGCCGCCAAGGGAGGATATGAGGATGGACGACCACAGCCGCCGGTAGATCGCATCGCGCAGCAGGTCGCCGGGCGCGAGGGTGAAAAACTTGGAGAACATGACGCTGGAGGCTCCGACAGGACTCGACGGGCGGGTCAGCCCCGCCGGGATGAAACGACGCGCAGGGGCGTCAGTCGAGGTCGAGCAACTTGGTCATGCGCTGCATGCTAGCAGCGCGGCCGCGCGGTGTCGCGTGCCGGCAGTCATGGCTTGCGGACGACAAGCTCGGTGTAGCCCGTGGCCGAATCGAATTCGCGCGACAGCGAGCCGGTGGGCAGCGACTCAATCAGCAACTCGGCCGTCGTGCCCACCTCGCAGCCGGCACACACATGGCCGCCGAACACGCGACCCGCCGCATCGGACACGCTGGCATGCAGATGCGCGCCATCGGGCGTCAGGCTGCCGCTGAGCGTCAGGATTTCGAGCGGCCCGGCGATGGTGGTCGGCTCCGGTTCGCCAGCGAAGCGCAATTGCGCATGAACGAGGCTGCCGATGCCGGCGACGACAAAGCCGGTGCGGCCTTCCAGCGCGCCGCGCAGGTCGTCCCCGGGGTTCAGGCGCAAGACCTCCACTTCAGTAGCCCACGGCCGCGCCATCGCGCCGCGGATCGCTGGCCGCCACATAGCCCTCGACACCCGGATCACCCAGCCGCCAGATGAACTGGCCGGCGCCGAAGTCCTGGTAGCTGTCGTGGATGTCGCCGATCTCATGGCCGCGCGCGCGCAGCGCCTCGATGGTCGCCGCCGGCATGTGCAGCTCGACGTTGATCGACAAACCTTCGTTGAAGCGCCAGCGCGGCGCATCGCAGGCAGCCTGCGGGTTCTGGCCGTAGCAGAGCATGCGCACCAGCGTCTGCAGATGCCCCTGCGGCTGCATGTTGCCGCCCATGACGCCGAAGCTCATCACGGGCGCGCCGTCCTTCGTCAGGAAGGCCGGGATGATGGTGTGGAAGGGCCGCTTGCCCGGTGCGACCTGGTTGGGGTGGCCGGCCTCCAGCGTGAAGCAATGGCCACGGTTCTGCAGGCTGATGCCATAGCCCGGCAGCACCAGGCCAGAGCCGAAGCCCATGTAGTTGCTCTGGATGAAGCTGACCATCATTCCCGATTCATCGGCCGCGGTCAGATAGATGGTGCCGCCCTTGATGGGGTTGCCGGCACCGAAGGCCTGGGCGCGCTGCGGGTCGATGAGCTTGGCGCGCGAAGCAAGGTAGCCGGGATCGAGCAACTGGGCCGCGCTGACCGTCATCGCGCCGGGCTCGGCCACGTAGCGGTAGACGTCGGCAAAGGCCAGCTTCATCGCTTCGATCATCAGATGCTGGGCCTCGGGGCTGTCGACCTCGTGCGCCGTCACATTGCAATGCGCCAGCAGGCCCAGCGCCATCTGTGCGGCGATGCCCTGGCCGTTGGGCGGGATCTCGTGCAACGTATGGCCCGCAAAGTCCTTCGCCAGTGGTGTAACCCACTCAGGCTGATAGCCCGCCAGGTCGGCCTCGGTCAGCGCGCCGCCGGTCTCGCCCGCAAATCGAACGAGCGCCTTCGCAATCTCGCCGCGGTAGAACGCCTCGCCCTTGGACTCCGCAATCAGCTTCAGGCTGCGCGCCGCTTCCTGAAAGCGAAACAGCTCGCCCACCTCGGGCGCTCGCCCTTGCGGCAGAAAAGCCCGAGCAAAGCCGGGCTGCGATGTGAGCTCGCTCAACGCCGCCGCCATCGCCCACTTGCCCTGCACGATCGGCGGCACCGCATAGCCGCGCTCGGCGATCTCGATGGCGGGTTGCATCAGATCGGCGAACGGCAGCTTGCCGAAGCGCTCGCTCAGTGCGATCCAGCCGCCCACGGCGCCAGGCACGGTCACCGAGCCCCAGCCTCTCCTGGGCATGACCTGCCCCCCAAAGAACTCCGGCGTCCACGCTGCCGGCGCTGGGCCGGATGCGTTCAGGCCATGCAGCCGCTTGCCGTCCCACAGGATGCAGAACGCAT
Organism: Roseateles sp. P5_D6; assembly: GCF_054049415.1. Classification (NCBI taxonomy): domain Bacteria; kingdom Pseudomonadati; phylum Pseudomonadota; class Betaproteobacteria; order Burkholderiales; family Sphaerotilaceae; genus Roseateles; species Roseateles sp. P5_D6. The sequence continues at coordinate 19,802 of NZ_JBFUMK010000021.1, forward strand.
CCGAGCCGAGGCCGTTGCTGCAGGGTTCGACCAGCGTCATGCAGGCCGCCGTCGCGATCGCCGCATCGACCGCGTTGCCGCCCGCCTGCAGCATGCGCAACCCGGCCTGGGCCGCCAGTGGATGCGAGGTCGAGACGATGTTGCGCGCGAACAGCGGGCTGCGCCGGCTTGAATAGCCAGCGCTCCAGTCGAAGTGGGATGCGGTGTTCATGCGCCCGATTCTGCCGGTGTAAGGCTTTGCAACGTGGTCAACGATGCCGGGCGAGGCGTCGTTGTCACCCCAAGCTTGCGCAAGCCGAACCGAAATCCCCGAACCACCTTGGAGCCCTCAAGATGAACACGCTGAAGACCACGATCGCCACTGCCCTCATCACGCTCGCTTCGGGCGTGGCCCTGGCCCAGACTCCGGCTGCCACGCCGGCCACCGCTGCGACACCCGCCACGGCGGCAACACCGGCTACCAAGGCCGCACCGGCCACCGCCGCCACGCCTGCAGTCGCCGCCACGCCGGCCGATGCAGCCAGCGCTGCCAAGCACGCGCCCAAGCACCATGCGAAGAAGCACGCTGCCGCCAAGACCGGCGACATGCCTGCCAAGACCGAAACCAAGACGCAGTAAGCGCATCAGCGCTCCGCGCAAGGCCGCAGCCCGCAATGGCTGCGGCCTTTTTGTTGCCCGATCAGCGGATCGGCGCCATCTCTTTCAGTGCCTTCACCGCACCGGCGCCCATGGCCGCGCCAAAACGCTTGGCCAGGCGCTCAGCGACGTTCTCGCGCGGCGTGTAGTCGATGACGTCCTCGGCCTTGACGACCTCGCGGGCCACATAGTCGAGGTTGCCGAAGTGGTCGGCCAGGCCCAGCTTGACGGCCTGCTCGCCGTTCCAGAACAGGCCCGAGAAGGTCTCCTGCGTCTCCTTGAGCCGCTTGCCGCGGCCTTCGCGCACGACGGCGATGAACTGCTGATGGATCTGGTCCAGCATGGCTTGCGCGTAGGCGCGCTGCTTGGGGTTCTCCGGAGTGAACGGGTCCAGCATGCCCTTGTTCTCGCCGGCGGTCAGCAAGCGGCGCTCGACGCCGACCTTGTCCATCAGCCCGGTGAAGCCAAAGCCATCCATCAGCACGCCGATGGAGCCGACGACCGAGGCCTTGTCGACATAGATCTCGTCGGCCGCTGCGGCGATGTAGTACGCGCCGGATGCACACATCTCCTCGACGACGGCATAGACCGGCTTGTCGTACTGCTTCTTCAGCCGCTTGATCTCGTCGTAGACGATGCCGGCCTGCACCGGGCTGCCACCGGGCGAGTTGATGCGCAGCACGACGGCCTGGGCCGCGTCGTCCTTGAAGGCGTCTTTCAGCGCGGCCAGCAACTGCTCGGCGCTGGCCTCGGTGTCGGCGGCGATCTCGCCACGCACCTCGACCAGGGCGGTGTGCGGCGTCGTCGACGGCGTCACGTGCTTGCCCTGCAGCCACAAGCTGTAGACCAGCAGGGCCGCGAGCAGCAACCAGAACAGCCGGAACACCGTGCGCCAGCGCCGCTCCAGCCGGCGCTCACGCAGGAAGTCGCGGGCCAGCTGGGCCAGCAGCGTCTCGTTTTGCGGCGTGAGCTGTACCGGCACGCCGACGGGCTCGGGCATCGGGGGAGGCAGGGAGTCGTCAGAGGTGCTGCTCATATCAATCTTCAAAAGCGGGCTTGGTGTCCCGGGTCGGGTGCCAGTAGACCTCGCCATCGCGCTCGGTCAGGTCGATCTTCGTCAAGCGGCCGCGGTTACAGGGGCCCATGACGCATTGGCCGGTCGATGGTTCGTAGACGGCGCCATGGATACTGCACATGATGAAGCGCTTGTCGCTGTCCAGGAACTCGCCTTCCTGCCAGTCCATCTCGGTGGGCACATGGGCGCAGCGGTTCAGGTAGGCGACCGCCTTGCCGTCGAAACGCAGCGCGAAGGCCCGCACCGGCTCGCGCCACTGGATGACGTCGAAGCTGACGGCCTTGCCGCGCTCCACGAGTTCGGCCGAAGCGCACAGGCGCTGCAGCGGCGCGACTTCGGGCTCAGGCATGCACGATCAACCAGTCATGCAGCTCGCGTGTCGAGTGCGCAACGAAGAGCGGCTTGAACTCGGAAAAGGTCTCGTGGTCATGCGCGCCAAAACTGACCGCGACGCAGGGCACGCCGGCATTGACGGCCAATTGCAGGTCGTGCGTTGTGTCGCCGATCATCAGCGTGCGCTCGGGCTCCGTGCCGAACTCCTTCATCAGCTCCAGCAGCATCTGCGGGTGCGGCTTGGAACGCGTCTGGTCGGCTGTGCGCGTGCCGTCGAACAGATGACCCAGTTCGCTGGACGCCAGCACGCGGTCCAGGCCCGCGCGGTTCTTGCCGGTCGCCACGGCCAGCCAGTGATGCCTCGCCTTCAAGGCCTCCAGCATCTCGAGCGTGCCCTCGAACAGCGACAGCTCGTGCTCCGAGGCGAGATAGTGGTGGCGATAGCGCAGGCCCAGTTCGGGGTAGCGCTCGGCGGCCAGGCCGGGCACGGCATGCTCCAGCGCATCGCGCAGGCCCAGGCCGATGACATAGCGGCAGTTTTCGAACCCGGGCTCAGGCAGGCCGATGTCGACGGCGGCGCGCTGGATGCAGCGGGCGATCAGCGCGGTGGAGTCGAACAGCGTGCCATCCCAGTCGAAGGCGATCAGGTCGAAGCGTTGGGGGCGGGAAATCATGAAGGGATTGTCGATGTTCGGGCTTTCGCCTTGAGACTCAGGGGCGCTCGACTTGGCGCAAGCGAGATGCATAACCGGGGATCGGCTCCAGCCGGCAAGGCTGACGGGCGCCTTCGGCGGCCGGTTCGGTGAACAGCCGGACTGCGGGCGATTCGAGTGTCACGCCGGCCTCAAGCAGGATGTCCCAGATGGCTTCGTAGCGCGCTGCCACATCGGCCGCATTGCCAGTGCAGAAGGCTTCTCTCAGCACTGCGGCGACGGGATTGCAGCTGACGGGAGAACCCTTCGGCTGATATGGCATGGTGGCGCCGCGCGCCCAGCTTGCGAAATGCGGCCTCCACGCCTCGAATTGCTCCTGATCCCCGCCTGCTTCCCAGAAGGCTGCCATGACGAAGCAGCCCTTGGCCGGCCCGGCGGCTTCGATGAGCCGGTCAAAAGCATCGAGCTGGCCTTGCTGGGTCGCCACGCCCAACAGCCAATGCGGCCCAGGCCCGCCTAGGATCATTGGCTGCTCACCGAAGTAGGACATCACCCCGGGTTCGCGCAATCGCTGCTCGATCACCGCCCACGGCAGGCCGCCAGCAGCCAATTCGTGCGCATGGCCGGCTCGCTCTTGGAGCGTCAAAGGCGCAAGGCCCCAGCGCTGCCGAAATCGCTCCACCGCGGCGTCCTCGGCACGCGCCCAGAGCTGAAGCAACCACCAACGCCGAGTTTGCATCGACGCATCCCGCAGGGACTGCTCGGCCAACCAATGGTAGAGCTCCGGATGCCGCGTACAACCGGGCCCTGCGCAAACAGCCGCGACCGCCAGAGGCATTGCGAGGCCCGACCTGCCCTGCTTGGACAAGCGCTGCCAGAAGGCCGGCATCCTCGGCTCGGCGCCCTCGACGTATTGCCCCATTGCCTCGGCCCAGGCGAATGCCTGCGATCCCGCTCGCAGGTCGCACCAAACGTCGTCGGCGGTGCCCACATCCGCCAACAGCGTGTCGCGGTGCCGGGGGCGGGCCTGCCCATTGCGCAACGGCTTCATCTCGACCGCCAGCTTCAGCCCCAACTGCTCCATCCGCTTCTGAACTGTTGCCACGCGGCGCTTGGCCAGCGCCGTCTGCGCTCTCTTGGCCGGCGACAAGTGCAGGGCCAGCTCGTTCGCCGGGCACTGCGCGGCACGCACCGCCAACTCGTTCAGGGCGACAAGGCCGTCGCGTGTCAGTCGATCGGTGCGCGCTTCGAATTGCAGGGGAATGGGCGCAGGCGGCATGATCGTCATGGCGGCCACCCACGAGCCGCCCAGAGAGGCCGCGACGATGAAGGCCGCCCGGCCCAACCGCTCAAGCGCCCGCCACAACTTCATGCGGCACTGTCCACCAGGCTTCGGCAATCGGCAGGCAATGGCGCCTCGCAGGTCACCGTCTCCCCCGTCGCCGGATGCTGGAACTGCAGCTTTCGCGCATGCAAGAACATGCGGTCGAACTTGGCACGCCCACGCGCCAGCTCGCGGTTGCGCTCGAAGTCGCCGTACTTGGGGTCGCCGACGATGGCGTGACCGGCCTGCTGCAGGTGGACGCGGATCTGGTGGGTGCGGCCGGTCTTGATGGTCACGTCCAGCAGGCTGAAATGCGGCGTGCGCTGAACGACCTTCACCAGGCTGATCGACCGCTTGGCGCCTTCCTCATCCGCCTTGCCCGGCCTCACCCAGCGCTCGCCGTCGCCGCCGACGAACTTCACAAGCGGCACGTCGATGACCTTGAGCTTGGCCGGCCACTCGCCCCAGACCAGGGCGGCGTAGGTCTTGCCCGTCTCGCGCTCGCGCAGCTGATCCTGCAGTGCCACCAGCGCGCTGCGCTTCTTGGCGATCATCAAGAGGCCGGAGGTTTCCTTGTCGAGCCGGTGCACCAGCTCCAGGAACTTGGCCGTCGGCCGCGAGCGGCGCAGCGCCTCGATGACGCCGTAGCTGACGCCCGAGCCGCCATGCACCGCCACGCCGGCCGGCTTGTCGATGACAAGCAGGTGCTCATCCTCGAACACCACCGGAAACTCACGCGCCGGCGCCTCGGGCTGAGCCGGGCGCTCGGGCAGGCGTACCGGCGGGATGCGCACCTCGTCACCAATTTCCAGCCGGGTGTCGGCCTGGGCCCGGCCTTTGTTGACCCTCACTTCGCCGGCCCGGATGACCCGGTAGACGTGGGTCTTGGGCACACCCTTGAGTTCGCGCAGCAGGAAGTTGTCCAAGCGCTGCCCGGCGGAGCCTTCGTCCACCGTGACCCGGCGCACGGCTGGTGCCGTGGCAGGGGTTTGCGTGGTGTCGGGCGACACTTGGCCTACCCCTATAATCCTTTTCACCACGTTGCTGCCGTAAGTATTTGATTTGTTTGATTTTAGCGGCGGTAACGTGTGGCCGACGGGGCACAGCCCTGGCGGCCACAGGCGATGCAACGCGAAAGACGGCCGGCAGGTTTCCTCCCCGAGTGAGTGAACGGCCCGCTGCCCGACGCGGCAGAGCGATGACACAAGAACCCGCGAGCCCCGCTGCCCTTGATTGTTTCAAGGAACCCGGCGCCCGCAGACAACAAGGTTTCCATGGCGACAGAGCACCTGGCCTTCGGGCCGCGCGAGCTGTCACCAGCGTCCAGCAGCCCATGCAGATGAGCATGCCCCTCCCCCCACACGCACCTCTGCGGCCCCGGCTAGATCCCGGTGTGGCCGCCCTGCCCCGGCTTGTTGCCGGGCGGGTGCGCGCGGGAGCCGGCGGCTCGGCTCGCATGACCGCTGCTGCGGCGCACGCGCCAACGCCAACTGCGCGCTGACCCCCACGGTCGGCCGCGCTTTCGGTCCAGGGCGATTCCTTCCTCGGTTCTCGAGTCATTGCCCGTGCATCTTTAGCCGCCAGCGCTTTGGCTTGGCGGCGCGATGAACGTGCGCGTTTCGCGGCGGCTGACAAGCCGCCCGGCGCGAGAGGAGTGATGACATGAAACGCATGCTGATCAATGCGACGCAGCCGGAAGAGCGGCGCCTCGCGATCGTTGATGGCCAGAAGCTGCTGGACTTCGAGACCGAAATCGAAGGCCGTGAGCAGCGCAAGGGCAATATCTACAAGGCCGTCGTGACGCGGGTCGAGCCCTCGCTCGAAGCCTGCTTCGTCGACTACGGCGAGGACCGCCACGGCTTCCTGCCGTTCAAGGAAATCTCGCGCCAGTTCTTCCGCGAGGGCACCGACGTCAAGAACGCGACCATCAAGGACGCGATCAAGGAAGGCCAGGAGCTGCTGGTCCAGGTCGAGAAGGAAGAGCGCGGCAACAAGGGCGCGGCGCTGACCACCTTCGTCAGCCTGGCCGGCCGCTATCTGGTGCTGATGCCCAACAACCCGCGCGGCGGTGGCGTTTCGCGCCGCATCGAGGGCGAGGACCGCGAGGAGCTGAAGGAAAACCTCGACCAGCTCGAGTACCCCAAGGGCATGTCCCTGATCGCACGCACCGCGGGTATCGGCCGCACGGCGCCCGAGCTGCAGTGGGACTTGAACTACATGCTCAAGCTCTGGACCGCGATCGATGACGCGGCCAAGGGCGGCAAGGGCGCCTACCTGATCTACCAGGAATCCAGCCTGGTCATCCGCGCGATCCGCGACTACTTCACGTCGGACATCGGCGAGATTCTGATCGACACGGACGACCTGTACGAGCAGGCCAGCCAGTTCATGAACCACGTGATGCCCGACCAGGGCCATCGCGTGAAGCGCTACCGCGACGACGCACCGCTGTTCAGCCGCTTCCAGATCGAGCACCAGATCGAGACGGCCTTCAGCCGCACGGTGAACCTGCCGTCCGGCGGCGCCATCGTCATCGACCACACCGAAGCCCTCGTGTCGGTCGACGTCAACTCGGCCCGCTCGACCCGCGGCACCGACATCGAAGAGACGGCCACCCGCACCAACCTCGAAGCGGCCGACGAAATCGCCCGCCAGATGCGCCTGCGCGACCTCGGTGGCCTGATCGTTGTCGACTTCATCGACATGGAGGAGAGCAAGAACCGCCGTGACGTGGAACAGCGCCTGCGCGACGCACTGCGCCAGGACCGCGCCCGCGTGCAGTTCGCCTCCATCAGCAAGTTCGGCCTGCTCGAAATGAGCCGCCAGCGCCTGCGCCCGGCGCTCAGCGAAGGCAACCACATCACCTGCCCGCGCTGCAACGGCACGGGCCACATCCGCGACACCGAGTCCTCGGCACTGCAGATCCTGCGCATGGTCCAGGAAGAGGCCATGAAGGACAACACCGCCGCCGTGCACGTGCAGGTGCCGGTGGAAGTGACCTCCTTCCTGCTGAACGAGAAGCGCACCGAGATCACCAAGATCGAGCTCAAGCAGCGCGTCACCGTGCTGCTGGTGCCCAACAAGCACCTCGAGACGCCGAACTACAAGCTCGAGCGCCTGCGCCACGACGACCCGCGCCTGGAGAACCTGCAGGCCAGCTACACGATGATCGAGGAGCCGACCGACGAGGTCGGCATCACGCGTCGCGGCGACGTCGAGAAGAAGAACAAGCAGGAGCCGGTCATCAAGGGCATCCTGCCCGAGCAGCCCGCGCCGGTCGCCGCACCGAAGCCCGAGCCCGTCGCGGCCGCGCCCGCACCGGCGCCCGTCGTTGCGCCCCCGCCGCCAGCACCGCAGGCCAAGGGCTTCTTCAGCCGCCTGTTCAGCTTCTTCGGCGGTGGCGATGCCGCGCCGGCCCCGGCACCTGCTGTCCAGGCGCCCGCAGCGGCGCCCGCCGCAACGGACAAGCCCAAGCGCGAAGGTGGCCGTGACGGCCGCCGCGACGGTGGCCGCCGTGGTGAGCGCGGCGAGCGTAGCGAACGCGGTGAGCGCAACGAGCCGCGTGGCCAAGGTGGCCGCCGCGATGGCAAGCCGCAGGAAGCCCGCGGTGAGCGTGCCGAACGCGGTGACCGCAAGCCGCGCGCCGAAGGCGCTGACAAGCCTGAACAGCAGCAACGCCCGGAGCGCGGCGAGCGCACCGAACGTGGTGAGCGTGCTGAACGTGGTGAGCGCACCGAACGCGGTGGTGACCGCCCGGAGCGTGGTGAGCGCCGCCCTCGTGGCGAGCGCCAGGAGCGCCCGCCGGTCGAGACCGTGGCCGCCTTGCCGGTTGCCGCGCCGTTGAGCGAAGACTTGGCCGCCGTCCACGACGCGCCGCCGGCCTTTGTCGACAGCCAGGCCGAAGCCGCCCTGCCTCCGACTGGCGACACGCCGGCCGGTGAAGAGCGCCAGGGCCGTGGCCGCCGCCGTCGCCGTGGTGGCCGCGAGCGCGACGATCAGACGGGCACCGAAGGCACGGCAGAAGCCGGCGTCGAAGCACCGGCTGAAGTTGTTGCTGACGCAGGCGCCGAAACCACGCCGCCCGTCGAAGGTGATGACGCCGAGGGCCATGGCCGCGAAAGCCGCCGTCGCGGCGGTCGCAATCGCAACCGAGGCCGCCGTGAGGAAGGTGCCGTCGAAGGCCAGGAAGCCACTGCTGGCGAGGAGGCCGCTTCGGCCGCCGCGCCGATGCAGAGTTCGCTGATCGAAGACGCGATGGCCAATGCCGCCGCACCGGTCCAGGCGCCCGCAGCCGTGGCCGCCGCGCCGGCTCCGGTCGCTGCACCTGCGCCGGCCCCGGCGCCGGTTGTCCAAGCCTTCAAGCTGCCGATGGGCGAGCTTCAATCCATCGCCGAAGGTGCCGGCCTGCAATGGGTCAACTCCGACGCCGACAAGATCGCCGCTGTGCAGGCCGCCATCGCGGCCGAGCCCGCACCGGCCCCGCTGGGCCGCGAGCCGGCAGCGGTCGCCGTTGTCGACGAGGGCCCGCTGGTGCTCGTGGAAACCCGCAAGGATCTCAGCCAGGTGAAGCTGCCTTTCGAGGCATGATTCGGGTCGGCTGATCCCACCCTCCAACGCCGCTCGGCCACAAGCCGGGCGGCGTTTCTCTTTTTCAGAGCCCCAACTCCGAGGCCCCCATGACGACCACTGTCACCGCAGACGCCGCCACCGCGGCAAGCCCCGCGGCCAAGATGCCGCCGCAGATCCCCTACATCATCGGCAATGAGGGATGCGAGCGCTTCAGCTTCTATGGCATGCGCAACATCCTGACGGTCTTCATGATGACCAGCCTGCTGCTGGCCATTCCCGAGGACCTGCGCAAGGCCGAGGCCAAGGAGGTGTTCCACACTTTCGTCATCGGCGTCTACTTCTTCCCGCTGCTGGGCGGTTGGCTGGCCGACCGCTTCTTCGGCAAGTACCCGACCATCTTCTGGTTCAGCGCCGTGTACTGCGCGGGGCATGCCTGCCTGGCCCTGTTCGACGACAACATCCGGGGCTTCTACTTCGGCCTGTTCCTGATCTCGCTCGGCTCGGGCGGCATCAAGCCCTTGGTGAGTTCATTCGTTGGCGACCAGTTTGACAAGAGCAACCGGACGCTGGCGCAGAAGGTCTATGACGCCTTCTACTGGATCATCAACTTCGGCAGCTTCTTCGCGTCGCTGCTGATGCCCCTCATCCTGAAGAACTATGGCGCCAGCGTCGCCTTCGCGCTGCCGGGTCTGCTGATGCTGGCCGCCACCGTCATCCTGTGGAGCGGCCGCAAGAAGTATGTGCACCAGCCGGCGCGCGGCGCCAATCCGCACAGCTTTTTGAAGGTGGTTTGGACGGCCTTGAAGGCCGGCGGCGCTGGCGCCGCCGTGGCATCGCTTGGTCTCGTTGGTGCGGCCTACTCGCTGAGCCGCATCGATGGCCTGGGCCTCGTGCCGGCGGTCTGCCTGGCCCTCGTGCTGGTGATGGGCTTTGGCGGCGTGGGCGCGGCGATGCAGCTGGAGCGCGCGCGCGGCGTGCATCCGGACGAGGCTGTCGACGGTGTGCGTAGCGTGCTGCGCGTGCTGGTGCTGTTCGCGCTGGTCACGCCGTTCTGGTCGCTGTTCGACCAGAAGGCCTCGACCTGGGTGCTGCAGGCCGATCAGATGGCCAAGCCCGCCTGGTTCCAGTCGTCCATGATGCAGGCGCTGAACCCGGCGCTGGTGATGATCCTGATCCCCTTCAACAACCTGGTGCTCTATCCCACGCTGCAACGCATGGGCCTGCAGGTGACGGCACTGCGCCGCATGGGCGCAGGCATCGCGCTGGCGGGTGCGGCCTGGATCGTCGCCGGCGTGTTGCAGCTGTGGCTGGACGAAGGCACGACGGTCAGCATCGTCTGGCAGATGCTGCCCTATGCGCTGCTGACGCTGGGCGAGGTGCTGGTCTCGGCCACCGGGCTGGAGTTCGCCTACAGCCAGGCACCGCTGTCCATGAAGGGCACGATCATGAGCTTCTGGAGCCTGTCGGTGACCATCGGCAACCTGTGGGTGCTGCTGTCCAACGTCAGCATCAAGAGCCCGGCGGCACTGCAGGCGATCAAGTCGACCGGCTACAGCGAGACCGCCTGCCTGATGTTCTTCTTCGCCGGCTTCGCGCTCGTGGCCGCGACCCTGTTTGCGCTCGTGGCAAGGCGCTATCCGATGCTGAACAATTACCGCAGCTGAAGTGCGGCGGTGAATAGCCACCTTGGTTTCAGCGCCTGGCTCAGTAAGCTGCGCGGCACATGACAGACGCTCAAAATCGCCGCCCCTACGTCGATCCCACGCTGGTCGATCACCATGCACCACGCGCCGCGCCTGAGCCGGCGCCCGAAGCTGCGGCCTGGCAGCAGTCCTCGAACCGCCCGCGTCCGGCGGGCGCCCGGTCGCCGCGCACCCGCGTGATCCGCGAATCCAAGCGCGGCTACTTCGCCCGCCACTGGCATGGCGAGATGAGCCTGGTGCGTAGCTACTGGGTCAACAACTTCCTCGTCGCCACGCCACTGGCTTTCCTGCTGACGGGCCTGATGACCTGGATCAGCGTCAAGGGCGACTCGCTACAGGTCAGCGCCATCTCGCTGCTGGTGACCATGCCGCTGCTGCTGGCGCTGAACCTGTGGTGCATCGTCGGCGCCTGGCGTGCCGCGGCCAACTATCTGCGCGAAAGCGGCTCGGCACTCTGGGGGTGGCTGGCGCGCATCACGCTGGCATTGAGCACCCTGCAGTTGTTGGCCTCGGTGGTGTTCGGCTTCCTGCCCAGCGTGGGCGAGTACTGGTCCATGGCCCGCGGCGTCGACCCGCTGGGGCAGGCCAAGTTCAGCTTCTCCGCCGATGGCCGCAGCCTGCGGCTGGATGGTGTCATCGGCATGGGCGACGGCGAGCGACTGCGCCAACTGCTGAACAGCGAGGCAGCACGGGACCTCAAGCGCGTGGAGCTGGCATCACCGGGCGGCCGCGTGCGCGAAGCCGAGCGCATGGCCGCTGCCCTGAAGGCACGCGGACAGGCCAGCCGCGCGGTGGGCACCTGCGCCAGCGCCTGCACCCTGGTCTTCCTGGCCGGGCAGCCCCGCCATATGACGGCCACGGGCGAGCTGGGCTTTCATCGCGCATCCACCGGCACCTACAACCCGGTCTTCGAGGAACTGGCCAACCAGCAATTGGCCAAGACCTACACCGAGCTGGGCCTGCCACAGCCCATGATCGACAAGACGCTGCGTACGCCGTCGCGCAGCATGTGGTTCGTGCCGCGCGACGAGCTGGTCTCCTACGCCTTGATCGCGCCAGCGCCACCCACACTGGCGGTGCCACTGCCGGCCGCCAATGCCACGCTGGCCGATTTCGACGACGCATTGCACATGCACCCCGTGTGGGAGGCGCTGGACAAGCGCACCCCAGGCACCGTGGACGACATCGCCAAGCGCATGCTGGCCGCCCACCAGGCCGGCGCCAGCGAGGAGGAGGTGCAAGCCACCGTGCTGTCGCCCCTGGCCCGCCAGATGCCGGATCTGCTCGGCGGCACCGACGCCGTGTTGCGCCACCGCTATGTGCAACTGGTGTCCGACCAGCTGAAGGCCCTGCGCGCACCACCCGCGGGCGTCAGTGCCGGGGCCTGCCGCGACCTGCTCGACGGGCGCCTGGGCGTGCGCCCGCAGCTCCCGCAGGCCTTACAGGTGCGCGAAGCCCAATGGCTGCAGGACGTGGCCAATGGCACGCTGCCACACCGGCAGCCCAAGCCGGTCAGCGCCCTTGAGATCGAGGTCCTTGAGCGCACCGTGGGGCCGACGGCCATGGGCATGCTGTCGCGCCTGTGGGTCGACGCGCCCGAGGCGGCCAAACCCAGCGTCGCTGCCAGCTGCGACCCCGCCATCGCCATGCTGGACCGCCTGCAGGGCCAGCCTCCGGCCCGCCGGGACCTGGCGGAGCGGCTGCTCTTCCAGCCATCGCGCTGATCAGGACCGCATAAGTTCGCTTGGGTGAAATTACCCAGGCCAGCTGATGCCGGTCGTCCCTTCGCCCTTTCTACGATACCGCTCGGTTGCCAATTCGGCACCGCTTTTCATGGAGTTGCTTTCGTGACCATCGCCTCCCCGCTGCGCCTGCCTTTGCTTGGCGCCCTGCTCGGCCTCAACCTCGCCGCCCAGGCGGCACCGAGCGCGCCCGCCGCCGTCAGCTTCGACACCACGCCGCGTGCCGGCCAGCATCAACGACAGCGGATCGACCTGCAAGCCGTCATGAAGATGCGCGTCGAGGCCGGCCCCGACGCGACGGACGAGCAGCGCGCCAAGGCGGCCCAAGCCGCCGAGGGCATGGCGCTGATGGGGCCGATGAAGATGAGCATGCACATGGAGCAGACCATGCAGGTCGGCGCTGCGGACACCGCGGGCTGGCTGCCGCTGAGCTTGGCGGTCGGCGCCAAGGGCGGCAGCGTGGAAATCGGTGGCAAGCCCACACCGCTGCCCAGTCTAGGCAAGACCGACATGCGCATTGCAGCGCGCTTCAACCCCAAGGACTTCGGCTTCGAGGTGCAGAAGGTCGAGGGCGGCTCACCCGAGCTGAGCGAGGCCATGAGCAATCAGGGCAAGGCCGCGATCAGCGAGTCCCTGCAACTGCTCAAGGCCCTGAGCCAGCGCCCGTTGAAGGTCGGCGACAGCGTCGAGGTGCCGCTGAACATGGCCCTGCCCATGCCGCTGCCAGGCGGCGCCGGCGGCATGCAAGGCCTGGTGCGCTACACGCTGGCCCGCGTGGACAAAGGTGTGGCGCATTTCGACCTGAGCATGGATCTCAACATGAACATCGACACCCCGCTGCCAAGGCCCGCGGCTGCTGCATCCGCGGCCAGCGGCGCGGCCGCGGACGCTGCACCGCCGATGCTGCACATGCAGATCACGGGTGGTGGCAAAGGCACGAGCTCGCTGCGCCTGGCCGACCGCCTGCCGCTGGCCAGCCAGCTCGCCATGGACATGAAAATGACGATGAACGGGCCCGACAACGGCCGGATGTTCATGGACATGGACATGGTCGTGCAGTCCAAGGGCGAGTCCCTCGCCAAGCCCGCTGCCGCCAAGCCAGCGGTCAAGAAGGCGCCCTGAGCGGGGGCGCCAGGACTCGACTCTAAGGCGCCGCCTTCTCCACGACGACAAAGGCGACGGCATAGTCCTGCTCGTCGCTGACCGTCACATGGGCGCTCAAGCCTCGGGCGGCGAACCAATCGGCCAGCGCCCCATGCAGTGCGATCTCGGGCTTGCCACTGCGCGCCTTGACAACCTCCATGGCCCGCCAGGTCATGGGCATGCGCATTCCCATGCCGATGGCCTTGGAGAAGGCCTCCTTGGCGGCGAAGCGCGTCGCCAGATAGGCCTCGCCGCGCGCGTCGACCTTGGCGCGGCGCTCCCTGAAGACGGTCAGTTCGTGCGGGCCCAGCACCTTCTCGGCAAAGCGCTCACCGCGCCGCGCGAGCGTGGCTCGGATGCGGCGGATGTCGCAGACGTCGGTGCCGATGCCGTAAATCACTGGTACGCCGTGGCAATGACCTGTTGATAGCTACGCACCGTATCGGCGTAGCCCAGCTCCAATGCATCGGCTATCAAGGCATGGCCGATGGACACCTCCTGTACGCCCGGGACATGGCGCAGGAACAGGCTGAGGTTGTCGCGATTCAGGTCGTGGCCAGCATTCAGCCCCAAGCCCACCTTGAGCGCCGCCTCGGCCGTGGCCGTGAAACCGGCCAGCACGGCGTCCTGACGTTCGGTACCGAAGGCGCTGGCAAAGGTCTCGGTATAGAGCTCGATGCGATCCGCGCCCAGCTCGGCCACGGCCGCCATCGCGGCCGGATTCGGGTCCATGAAGAGGCTGACGCGCACACCCAGGCTTTGCGCTTCACGGATCAGCGGCTTCAGTCGGCCGGCATCCTGCGGCAGCATCCAGCCATGGTCGGACGTGAACTGCTCTTCGGAGTCGGGCACGAAGGTGACCTGATGAGGCCGGTGCTTGCGCACGAAGTCCATCAGGTTCTGCGTCGGGTTGCCTTCGATGTTGAACTCGGCCTGGGGCCAATCCTTCAGGAAGGCGGCGAGGTCGTCGACGTCGCCGGCACGGATGTGCCGCGCATCGGGGCGGGGGTGGACCGTGATGCCCTGGGCGCCTGCCAGCAGGCATTGCTCTGAAGCACGCAGCACGCTGGGAATGCCCAGGTGGCGGGTGTTGCGTAGCAGCGCGACCTTGTTGACGTTGACCGACAGGGCGCAGCGCGCGCCAGCGTGGGCAAGGGGGTTCATGCGCCCATCGTAGTGGAGCGGCACAACCCTGGCGCGTCAGGGGGAAGTGCTCAACACCATCAGCAAACCGTCGCGCACGTCGCCGCCAGCCGGAAGCCAGACAACCGCAAAACCGCCCTTGGCGTCGCCGGCGGCCGTGAAGCGCTGCTGCCAGGCCGGGTTGCCGGTCTCCACGCGGCCGGCACTGGCGGCGAGCTTCCAGGCCGGCGTGGCAGCCTGCTGGTAATGGCCCAGCACGACCTCCCAGGCGGTATCGCCGGGCAGCCGGTAGAGCTGGGTGTCCACGACCCGCGCCTGCATCGCCTTGCTGACAACCACGTTGGCACGGCGAGCGGCGGACAGCGAAGGCTCACCGAAATGATCCCAGTCCACCGCCACGGCGCCGGCCGGCGGAGTGGGCAGCGCCACGACCGGCGTTGCGGTGGCGGCGGTGCTCATCATCAGCAAGCCCAGGCCGGCGAGCAGCCAGGCGCGGCGGGCCGGGTCGGTGGGAAGTTGGGACTCATGGCTTGGCATGTTCGCGGGTGACGATCCAGGTGCCGTTGAAGGCCGCACCGGCGCCGCTGCTGGCGGCCTGCTCCAGATCGGGACGGCCGTTGGGCAGGGTGCGCGTGGCGACGCTGGGCACCAGCGCCCAGAATAGCTTGTCGTCGGCACTGACCTGGTCGCTGATCTTGGCGTCCATGGCGGCCTTGACGCCGAACTGGGTCCATTCCTTCAGCACCGAGGCGGCAATGCCCACGGCCGGATTGGCACGGCCCGCGGTCTTGTCGACAACCGTCAGCACGCTCTTCAGCGTCGCATTGATCAGGTCGCCCTGCTCCTTGGCGTCCTTGGTGATGTCCTTGACCGCTGCGCTCACGGCGCCGGCGTAGTAGCCGGCCGTCTCCGCGTTGACGAAGCGCTGGCCGCCACCGGGAGCAGCAGTCTGGGCCTCGAAGCGCGCGGCCGGGTTCTCGTTCTTGCCGTTGCCCAGCGAGATCTGCGCCTGGATCTCGCCCAGGGTGTTGAAGTCCTTGGCGTTCAGCGAAGCCTTGGCATAGGCCGCCAGCGCCGAGCCGTTGGCCGTTTCGCGGTTGGCGGCCAGTTCGCGCATGACGCCATTGGTGTCGCTCAGGATCAGCTGGCCCATGCTGCGCCGCACGTTCTCGGCGGCGTCGGGCCGGCCGCGGCCCGCCAGATCGGTCATCACCGAAGCGGCGTCGGCGAAGACGCGGGCCTTGGTGTCGGCATCACCGATGCCGCTGGCGACCTTGAGCAACTGCTCCAGCGGCTTGGTATCGGTGCGCACCGCGCCGACGCCGCCACCCATGCCACCCGCGACGAGGAGGGTCTCGTTGGTGGCCGCCTTCAGCACCGCCTGGCGCTGCTCGGGCAGCAGGCCCTGCAGGGCCTGCTGGGCGGTGGCGGAATCCATGCTGCCGATCACCTCGGCGATCGCGCGAGCCTGCGGATCGTGCAGGCGCGACTCGTTCATCGTGTCGATGGCGGTTTGGTCTGTCGAGGCGCCGGCCAGCTGTTTGACGAAGTCGAGCTTGGTCTGGTTGCTGCCATGCTGACCGACGGCGGCGGCCAGGTCGGTGATGTTGTCGTCGGACAGCAGGCGGTCGCGCGAGGTCTGGCGGCCGGTGGTGCGGTCGAACGCCTGTGACAGCTTGGCCAGATCAGCGCCGCTGAGGTCGCGGGCCATCTCGTTGAAGAAGTCGCGCCGCTCGCCCTGGCTCAGCCCGCCATTGCCGAACCACGAGTCGTCGTTCATCTCGTCGGCGATCTGGCGCAACTCGTCCGCGCCGAGCTTCGCCATGACCGCCCGGCTGTCCGCCGCGTCGAGGTTGGACAGGATGGACTTGACGCTCTTGATGTCGCCGTTGGTGACGGGGTTGAACCAGCCCGTCTCCATGTGGTGGCGGATGTCCTTGACGGCGCTGTCGACGGTGTTGGGCGGCATGGTGGGCTCTCGGTCGGATTGCAAGGCGCCGGGCAGTCATGCAGCACCAGCTCATGCCGCGCATTCTTGGCAGTACCTGGCCGCGCCGAAAGCTGCGTCTGGCCCTAGCCGCGGCGCAACCCTAGCTGCGGCTGACCCTAGCCCCGTCCAGCAATTGCTGCACGTCCACCATCAGCGCGCGGGTGCGCAAAGGCTGGTGGCCGAGATGGTAGTGGAGCAAGCCGCGCAGCGTGGTCTTCAGGCCTTGCAGCTCCGCCGCGCAGGCCTGACGCAGCGCGGCGGGGCTGCCGTGCAGCAGCGCGGCCTGGAGCTGGATGAGCAGCGTGCCGGGCAGGCTGGCGTCGCTGGTGGGCGGGATGAGGCCGGACTCGGGCGAGAGCTGGTAGCGGCGCGCGGGGTCGATGGCAGTCTGCGTGGTCGTGACGACGCTGAGGTCGGGCAGCAGGCCCAGCTCGGCCAGCAGCCTGATCTCGAAGGCACGCAGCGCCGCGTCGCCCTCGGCCAGATGGGCCAGCGTGTCGGCGTAAGCATCGAAGAGCCGGGGATGCGGGTCGTGGCGGGCCAGCAGCTTCATCAGCAGCTCATTCAGGTAGTAGCCCGAGAACAGCGCCGCACCCGCCGGCAGGGTCGCACCGCCGCCCCACTCCGCGCTGCGCAGGGTCTGCACCTCACCACCCTCCGCCTTGGCGGGCTTGGAGAGACTGACAGAGATGCGCTGCAACGGCAGCAGTACGGCGCGCAGCTGCGAGTAGGGCCGTTTGGCGCCCTTGGCCGCGACGGCGAGCCGGCCGGACTCGCGCGTGAACAGGTCGAGGATGAGGCTGGACTCGCTCCAGTCGTGCTGGTGCAGCACGTAGGCCTGCTGGACCGCAGGTGGGCGCGTCAGCCGCATCGGCTCGGCCGATGAACAAGGTCACAGAGGCACAGAGGCACAGGGAAATTCAAGGTTTTCCTCTGTGTCTCCGTGCCTCTGTGGCCGTGTTGTCTTTGACGATCACTCGTAGCCGTAGCTGCGCAAATGCTCTTCGGTATCCGCCCAGCCCGAGCGCACCTTGACCCACAGCTCGAGGAAGACCCGGCCATCCATCAGATGCTCCAGTTCCTGGCGCGACTCCGAGCCGATGCGCTTCAGGCGCTCGCCGCCCTGGCCGATGATCATGCCCTTGTGGGCGTCGCGCTCGACGACGATGCTGGCGCTGATGCGGCGCAGCTCGCCCTCTTCTTCCCACTTGTCGATGATGACGGTGGAGGTGTAGGGCAGCTCGTCGCCGGTCAGGCGGAAGAGCTTCTCGCGAATGATTTCGCTGGCGAGGAACTTCTCGCTGCGGTCGGTCAGCGCATCCTCTTCGTAGAACCAGCCCTGCTCGGGCAGATAAGGCTTGAGGATCTTGAAGAGGCGGGTGACGTCGGATTCCTTCTTGGCCGACAGCGGCACGAACTCGCTGAAGTTGCGGCGCTCCTGCATGCCCTTGAGCCAGGGGGCCAGCTCCGCGCGGCGGTGCACGGCATCCAGTTTGTTGGCGATCAGCACGACCGGCTTGTCTTCAGGCAGCAGGCCCAGTACCTTGGCGTCGTCCAGGCCAAAGCGGCCGGCCTCGACGACGAAGAGCACGAGGTCAACGTCGGCCAGCACGCCGTGTACGGTGCGGTTGAGCGTGCGGTTGAGCGCGGCGTTGTGCTTGGTCTGAAAGCCGGGCGTGTCAACGAAGACGAACTGCGCCTCCTCGACAGTGCGCACGCCGGTGATGCGGTGGCGCGTCGTCTGGGCCTTGTCGGACGTGATACTGACCTTCTGTCCGACCAGGGCGTTCAGCAACGTGGATTTGCCGACATTGGGGCGACCGACGATGGCGATGAGGCCACAACGCTGGGGAGGACCGTCAGCGGTGGCAGCGGCAGGGGGTACAGCGTCGGTGGTCATGATTTGCCTCGTTCGGCGGTGAGTCTATCCAGCAGGCGGCTGGCAGCCTCCTGCTCGGCGGTGCGGCGGGAGCGGCCTTCGCCGAGTTCGGCCACGTCCAGGGCCGGCACCGCACATTCGACCTCAAAGGTCTGGGCATGGGCCTGGCCGCGCGTCGCGACGATACGGTAGCTGGGTACGGCGATGCGGCGGGCCTGCAGCCATTCCTGCAACGCGGTCTTGGCGTCCTTGGCGAAGTCGCCGGCGCTGGTGGCGGTCGTGATGGTCTCGCCGAGCAGGCGGCGCACGATGGCCAAAGCAGCGTCGTAGCCAGCGTCGATGTAGGCCGCGCCCAGCACGGCCTCGACAGCGTCGGCCAGGATGGACGGGCGCTGCGCGCCGCCGCCACGGGCTTCGCCGTCGGACATCTTCAGCACCGCCGGCAAGCCCATGGCCAGCGCCAACTTGTGCAGGCTTTCCTCGCGCACGAGATGGGCGCGCACGCGGGTCAGGTCGCCTTCGTCGGAGCCGGCATAGCGCTCGTACAGCAGGCTGGATACGGCCAGGCTG
This sequence comes from Roseateles sp. P5_D6, assembly GCF_054049415.1. Classification (NCBI taxonomy): domain Bacteria; kingdom Pseudomonadati; phylum Pseudomonadota; class Betaproteobacteria; order Burkholderiales; family Sphaerotilaceae; genus Roseateles; species Roseateles sp. P5_D6. Next base: position 38,562 of record NZ_JBFUMK010000021.1, read on the forward strand.
AGCACGGCGTCGCCGAGAAACTCCAGGCGCTCGTTGTGATCGGCGCCGTAGCTGCGATGGGTCAGGGCGCGTGCCAGTAATTCGGGTCGCTGGAAACGATGGCCCAGGCGCTGTTGCAGGGCCTCAAGCACGGCGCTCATCGAAGCGGAAGCAAGGTCAACGCGACTTGCCGTGGTACTTGATCAGCAGGTAGACCGGCCCGAAGAGGTCAATCTCCTTGTCCCAGGCGAACTCGATGACGACACGGTCATTGCCGTCCTTGGTCACGACGAGGTCGCTGCTCTTGAGGCTCTGGATCGAGTATTCGACGGCGATGGCTTTGTCGAACTCCTGGCGCACCTGAGGCACGGTGGAGGGGTTGCCGGCCGAGATACGGTCGACCACGCGCTGCACGGTGTAGTACTCCAGCACCGTCGGGAAGACCTTCATGCCGACGACGGCCGTGGCGGCGAGAACGATGCCCCAGAACAGCAGGCCGAACAGCGTGACGCCACGCTGGCGGCGAGAGGAGGTCGGCGACGAAAGGCGGCTGCTGCTCATCTGCGTGTCAATTGAAGAAGGTACCGATGCGCTTGAGGTTACCGAAATTCATCCACACCAAGAAGGCCTTGCCGACGATGTTTTCATCCGGCACGAATCCCCAGAAGCGCGAATCACGCGAGTTGTCGCGGTTGTCGCCCAACATGAAGTAGTGTCCGGCGGGCACCTTGCAGGTTACGCCCTCGATGGTGTAGCGGCAATTCTCTTGGAAAGGGAAGGGGCCGTCGGCACGGTCGGCACGGAAGAAGGTCTGGGCCTGCGGCTGCACGAGGATCTCGTGCTCCTTGTCGCCGAGCTTCTCCAGGAAGCGGGGTCGGTAGACGCGCGGCGAACCACTGTCGTCATAGAAATTGCCCTGGGGCTGCACCGGCGCGGCCTGGCCGTTGATATAGAGCTTCTGGTTGACGTAGCTGATCTCGTCGCCCGGGATGCCGGCCACACGCTTGATGAAGTCGGTGCTCGGGTCTTCGGGGTAGCGGAAGACCATCACATCGCCACGCTTGACGTCGTTGTTCGGGATGATCTTCTTGTTGATCACCGGCAGGCGGATGCCGTAGTGGAACTTGTTGACCAGGATGAGGTCACCGACCAGCAGCGTCGGCACCATCGAGCCCGATGGGATCTTGAACGGCTCGAACAGGAAGCTGCGCAGCAGGAAGACGACGAGGATGACCGGGAACAGGCCGGCGGTCCAGTCCAGCCACCAGGGCTGCTGCAGGATCTGCTGGCGGGCGGGCTCCACGTCGCCGTCCACGCGGGCGATGCCCTGGGCGGCCAGGTTCTCGCGGCGCTTGGCGTCGTTGGACACCAGCGCGTCGGCTGCAGCGCGGCGTGCCGGTGCGAAATGAAAGCGCTCGGCCAGCCAGTAGAACAGCGTCACCGCCGTCAGGACAAAGAGCAGCAGCGCGAAGTTGCCGTTCCATCGGCCGGCGTACCAGCCGCCCAAGTAGGCCACCAGGGCCGCATACAAAACGCCGGTGAGAACGCTCATCGATTGAAGGGGCATGGGGAGTTAATCGTCGACTTGCAGGATGGCGAGGAAGGCTTCTTGCGGCACTTCCACGGAGCCGATCTGCTTCATGCGCTTCTTGCCGGCCTTTTGCTTTTCCAGCAGCTTGCGCTTGCGGGTGATGTCACCACCGTAGCATTTTGCCAGCACGTTCTTGCGCAGCGCCTTGATGTTCTCGCGGGCGATGATGTTGGCGCCGATGGCGGCCTGGATGGCCACGTCGTACATCTGGCGCGGGATCTGCTCGCGCATCTTGGCGGCCACGCCGCGGCCGCGGTACTGGCTCTGGCTGCGATGCACGATCATGGACAGCGGGTCGACCTTCTCGCCGTTGATCATGATGTCGACCTTGACGACGTCGGCCGCGCGGTATTCCTTGAACTCGTAGTCCATGGAGGCGTAGCCGCGCGAGGCGCTCTTGAGCTTGTCGAAGAAGTCCAGCACGATCTCGGCCAGCGGGATCTCGTAGGTCAGCATGACCTGCTTGCCGTGATAGGCCATGTTGAGCTGCACGCCGCGCTTCTGATTGGCCAGCGTCATGACGACGCCGACGTAATCCTGCGGCATGTAGAGGTGCACCGTGACGATGGGCTCACGGATCTCCTTCATGCGGCCGATCTCGGGCATCTTGGACGGGTTCTCGACCTGGATGACCTCGCCGTCGTTCATCTCGACTTCGTAGATGACGCTGGGCGCGGTGGTGACGAGATCCTGGTCGAACTCGCGCTCCAGCCGCTCCTGCACGATCTCCATGTGCAGCAGGCCCAGGAATCCGCAGCGAAAGCCAAAGCCCAGCGCCTGGCTGACCTCGGGCTCGTAGCGCAGCGACGAGTCGTTGAGGCTGAGTTTTTCCAGCGCATCGCGCAGCTGGTCGTACTCACTGGCCTCGGTCGGATACAGGCCCGCGAAGACCTGAGGCTGGATTTCCTTGAAGCCGGGCAAAGCCTCGGTGGCCGGGCCGGCATTGTTGGGCAGCTTCTTTTCCAGCGTGACGGTGTCGCCGACCTTGGCCGCCGCCAGCTCCTTGATGCCGCAGATGATGAAGCCCACCTCGCCGGCCTTCAAGCCATCGCGGTTCTCGCTCTTGGGCGTGAACACCCCCATGTGCTCGATCGGGTACACCGTGTTGGTGTTCATCATGCGGATGCGCTCGCCCTTCTTGAGCTCACCATCCACCACGCGCACCAGCATGACGACGCCAACGTAGTTGTCGAACCAGGCGTCGATGATCATCGCGCGCGGCGGGCCGTCCGGGTTGCCGCGCGGCGCCGGCATGCGGGCAATGACGGCCTCGATGATCTCGTCGATGCCCATGCCGGTCTTGGCCGAGCAAGGAATCGCGTCATCGGCGTCAATGCCGATGACGTCCTCGATCTCCGCCTTGGCGTTCTCTGGGTCGGCGGATGCCAGGTCCATCTTGTTCAGCACCGGCACGACCTGGACGCCCAGGTCCAGCGCCGTGTAGCAGTTGGCCACCGTCTGCGCCTCGACACCTTGCGAGGCATCGACGACGAGCAGCGCGCCTTCGCAGGCCGACAGCGAACGGCTGACTTCATAAGAGAAGTCCACATGCCCCGGCGTGTCGATCAGATTGAGGTTGTAGATCTGGCCGTCCTTGGCCTTGTACTGGAGTGCCGCGGTTTGCGCCTTGATCGTGATGCCGCGCTCACGCTCGAGATCCATCGAGTCCAGCACCTGCGCTTCCATCTCGCGATCGCTCAAGCCGCCGCAGCGCTGAATGATGCGGTCGGCCAACGTGCTCTTGCCGTGGTCGATGTGGGCAATGATGGAGAAGTTGCGGATGTGATTCATGGAGTCGGCTGCGGCTCTGGAGTGCTGGAGACACAACGGCAAAGCCGTTGCACCGAAGACTCATATCGCGCAGCGATGTGAAGGCGCGGGAGCGCCGTGTCGCAGGTAAAAAAAAGGCACGTCGAAGAGGCGACGTGCCTTCCAACAAAAGGTATGGCAACTGCTTGTTGGGCCTTCATTGTAGCCAAAAGGCCCTGCCGGGAAGCCGCACCAGTATTGGTTTTCCGGTCGTTGCAGGCTGCCAACAAGGAATTTTAACCACAGGTTATCCACAAGTTCCTGTGGATCGCCTGTGGATCAAATCGAGGTGTTGCCGGTGGGCGTCGATTCCACCGCCAGACACCCTTTCCAGGGCGCATCGAGCCGCCATTTTAGCGGCGGGCGCGAACAATCCCCGCCTTTATCTAAGAGTTAGCCAGCGCCAACTTCCATATTCAGTGGACAACCCGGGTCGGGGCGCTCAGCGGACATACCGCATCGCGGAAAGCCCGAGCAGACAGCCCAGGTTTTGCCGCCTCACTTGGCCGGTTTGAGCAGCACGAAACTGGTGACGTCCTCCCGGCGCACGACCAGATTCATCGCCTTGTTCTTGTCCGCCTTGGCGATCTGGGCTTGGAAGACCTTCACCGAGGACACCTCGACGTTGTCCACCGACAGGATGAGGTCCCCCTCGCGCAGCCCGGCGCGAGCGGCTGCACCCGTGGCACTGTCGACCTTGACACCGGACTTGAGCTTCATTTCCTTGCGCTGCGCATCGGTCAGTTCCGACACCTTCAGGCCAAGGGCCGCGCTGGGTGCCGTCGCCGCCGGCGCCGGCTCGTTGCCGCCTTCGCTGCCGCTACCCGGCTTCTTGCTGCGCTCGTCTTCGCCAATGGTGACGACGACATCCTTGGTCGCACCGCGGCGGAAGACGGTCAGCGTCGTCTTGGCGCCGGGCTTCACATTGGCCACGAGGCGGCGCAAGTCGGCCGCCTTGTCGACGGTCTTGCCGTCGACCTTGGTGACGACGTCGCCGCCTTCCACTCCCGCCTTCTCGGCCGGGCTGCCGGCGATGACGGAGCGGATCACGGCGCCCTGCGGCTTGCCCAGACCGATGGCCTCGGCGATTTCCTTGGTGATGTCGTCCGGCAGCACGCCCAGGTAGCCGCGCACGACACGCCCGCCAGCGCGCAGCTCATCGGCCACGCGGATCGCGTCGGCGATGGGGATCGCAAACGAGATGCCCATGTAGCCGCCGTTCTGGCTGTAGATCTGCGAATTGATGCCAATGACCTCGCCGCGCATGTTGACGAGCGGTCCGCCGGAGTTGCCGGGGTTGATGGCCACGTCGGTCTGGATCAGCGGCAGCAGATCGCCGGTGTCGCGCTGCTTGGCGCTGATGATGCCGGCCGTCACAGTGTTCTCCAGGCCGAAAGGCGAGCCGATGGCCATGACCCATTCGCCGACGCGTGACTTGTTGCTGTCGCCGACCTTCACTACCGGCAGGCCGGTCGCCTCCACCTTCACGACCGCCACGTCGGAGCGCTGGTCGGCACCGATGAGCTTGGCCTTGAGTTCGCGCTTGTCCGTCAGCGTGACGATGACTTCGTCAGCGCCCTGCACGACATGGGCATTGGTCAGCACGTAGCCATCGGCGCTGAGGACGAAGCCGGAGCCGACACCACGGCGCATGGGGCCGTCGTCGTCGGGCGTGCCGCCACCGCGCGGCGCGCCGCGGCGCTGGTTGGGCACCGGGATGCCGAAGCGGCGGAAGAACTCCTGCATCTGCTCGTTCATCTCCGCCTGGCCTTCGGCCATCTTGACCTTTTCGGAGGTACGGATGTTGACGACCGCTGGACCGACGCGCTCCACGATCTCGGCGAAGTCCGGCAGCTCGCGCGACTGCGCCACGGCGGGTGCCTGCCCCAGCGTCAGCGCAAGCGCCAGCGCCGTGCCGGAAAACAGAAAGCGCGCGCGCGCGGGGTGAAGGCGGGTCTCAGCGTGCATAAGGGAGTTCCAGGGATTCAGCAGGACAAGGCAGATGGGGCATCGAAGCGTCACTTCAAGGACGGGACTGCGAGGCGGCGGATTCCGGCAGGGCCAAGCCCCAATCAATGATCTCTGCCGGCGCCTCTCCTGGCAATCCGGCCTCCCGCGCCGCGCCAACGGCAGGCAGGGTACGGCCTGCAGCGGTCTGCGCAAAGCTAAGGCCGCCAAGTCCCTGCGCGCGCGGTGTTGTGTTCGGTGCAGCGGCGACCTGGGCGTCCGGCGCAGGCGCAGGCCGCAGCAGGCCAACGCCCAGGGCCAGGGCCACGAAGCTGGCGGCCACCGCGACGGGCGCTAACCAGTCGCGTCGGCGCGGGTGGTCGACCACCTCGGCCGGTAATTGCGCATGCAGGGCTGCGAGCAGCGCTTGAGGTTGCCGGTGCAGTTCCGGCAGTTCGGTGGCGCGAAGGCCATCACCGGCCGCATGCCAGAGCGCCCAGCGCTCGCGCAGGCCCGGGTCGCTCGCCCAGGCCGCGTTCACGCGCGCCCAATCGACCGGCGTGGCGCGGCCGTCCATGACGGCGGACAGCGCTTCGTTCAGTGAGTTGTCGGCAGCGCTCACCATCGCCGCCCTCCGCCGCCGCCCAGCAGCGGCCGCAGCCGCGCCGCGACGGCCTCGCGGGCGCGGAAGATGCGCGAGCGCACGGTGCCCGGCGGGCAGTTCATCAGGTCGCCGATCTCGTCGTAGCTCAAGCCATCCACCTCTCGCAGCAACAGCGCCCGGCGCTGATCCTCGGCCAGGGCTGCGACCGCGTCGTCCAGTTCCCGTGCCAGCTGGCGACCGGCGAGCAGGGCCTCGGGGGTCGCATCGTCGCTTGGAGTCGCGTCGGTGCCGAAAGTTCCCTCGCCGTCGTCCAGGGATTCGACGGGCCGCTGGCGGGCGCGATGGGCGTTGTGGCGTTTGGCCGCGTTGATCGCGATGCGGTAGACCCAGGTGTAGAACGCGCTCTCACCGCGAAAGGCCGGCAACGCGCGATACACGGCCAGGAAAGTCTCCTGGCAGAGGTCGGCCACGTCTTCGGGCGAGCGCACGCTGCGCGAAAGCAGCCGCTCGACGCGACGCTGGTACTTCAACACGAGCATGTCGAAGGCCGCGCGGCTGCCGCCCTGGGCTTCCCGCACCAGCAGGGCATCGGCATCGGCGTCACTCATTGCGGCGCTCGCGGTGCGGAGAACAGCGTCGCGCGCAGTGCCGTCCATTGCGTGGGCTGCTGGGTACGCGACAAAGGCAGCCAGCGTGGGCCGGGGCTGGCGCGCAGCAACAGCCAGGCATCCAGATCGATCAGCACGGCCAGTTGCACTCGGGGCCCGTCATCGCGACCGGGCTCGTCCAGCCACCAGGCTTCGCCGTCCCAGCGCAGCCGTCGCGGCAGCACGGCGGCCATGCGCCAGGCCCACCAGGCGACCAGAGGCACGGCCAGCAGAATGGGCCAGGCCAGAGCCCGGTAACTGAGTGCCCAGGCAGCCAGGCCACCCGAGGCCAAGGCCGCGATGCACGACACGAAGGCCTGCACCGCCGGTTGGGGCTGCAGATGCACGACGACCGGCGGCGTGCGGCGCATCGCCGGCGAGCGCGATCAGACGCGCTTGAAGATCAACGTGCCGTTGGTGCCGCCGAAACCGAAGTTGTTCTTCGCTGCGACGTCGATCCTCATGGGCCGCGCCTCGTTGGCGCAGTAGTCCAGGTCGCACTCGGGGTCCTGGTTGAAGATGTTGATCGTCGGCGGCGCGACCTGGTCGCGGATGGCCAGCGCGGTGAACACCGACTCGATGCCGCCCGCGCCGCCCAGCAGGTGGCCGGTCATGGACTTGGTCGAGCTGATGACCATCTGCTTGGCGTGGTCGCCAAAAGCCAGCTTGATCGCGTTGGTCTCGTTCACGTCGCCGAGCGGCGTGGAGGTGCCGTGAGCGTTCATGTACTGGACCTGGTCGGGGTTCATGCCCGCATTGCGCAGCGCCGCGCGCATGGAGCGCTTGGGGCCATCAACGTTGGGAGCGGTCATGTGGTACGCGTCCGCACCCATGCCGAAACCGGACAGCTCGCAGTAGATCTTGGCGCCGCGCTTCTTGGCGTGTTCGTACTCCTCGAGCACCAGCACGCCGGCGCCCTCGCCCAGCACGAAGCCGTCGCGGTCCTTGTCCCACGGGCGGGAAGCGGTCGCGGGGTCGTCGTTGCGGGTGGAAAGCGCGCGGGCAGCGGCAAAACCGCCGATGCCCAGCGGTGACACCGCGCCTTCGGCACCGCCCGCGACCATCACGTCGGCATCGCCGTACTCGATGAGGCGGCCAGCTTCGCCGATCGCATGCAGGCCCGTGGTGCAGGCCGTCACGATCGCCAAATTCGGTCCCTGGAAACCGAACTGGATGGAGACATGGCCCGAGATCATGTTGATGATCGAAGCCGGGATGAAGAACGGCGAGATACGGCGAGGGCCGCGGTTCATCAGCTCGGTCTTGGTGTCCTCGATCAGCGGCAGGCCGCCAATGCCGGACCCGACGAGCACGCCGATGCGCTCGGCCTGCTCTTCGGTCAATTGATCGCCGGTCGGAAGACCGGCGTCGCGCACCGCCTGCATGGACGCCGCCAGCCCGTAATGGATAAAGATATCCATGTGCCGGGCTTCTTTCGCGGGGATGTAGTCCTCGATCTTGAAGCCCTTGACCTCACCCGCGAAGTGGCACGCCAGATTGCTGGCGTCAAAACGGGTGACGGTGGCGATGCCGGAACGACCGGCGAGGATATTGGCCCAGCCTTCGGCAACGGTATTGCCGACGGGACTGATCAGGCCAAGACCGGTGACGACGACGCGGCGACGGCTCATGCAGTGCGGATCAGAGTTGCGAGAGAAAGAAAGCCTTCAGGCCTTCTGGTGCTTGACGGCGTAGTCGATCGCCAGCTGCACGGTGGTGATCTTCTCGGCTTCTTCGTCCGGGATCTCGATGCCGAACTCGTCTTCGAGGGCCATCACCAGTTCCACGGTGTCCAGAGAATCGGCGCCCAGGTCGGCAACGAAAGCCTTCTCGTTCGTAACGTCGGCTTCCGCCACGCCAAGTTGCTCGGCGATGATTTTCTTGACTCGTGCTTCGATATCGCTCATGAATCCTCCAGGAGGGATTTGCTGAAAACAGCCCAGCATTCTACGGGCTCTAGATGGACGCCCCTAGATCAGGGCGCCCGGGCCAAATCAGGCCATGTACATGCCGCCGTTGACGTGCAGCTCGGAACCAGTGATGTAAGCACCGCCCGGTGACGCCAGGAAGACGACCGCGGCGGCAATTTCCTCGGGGGCGCCCAGGCGGCCCAGCGGGATCTGCGACAGCAGTGCGGCTTTCTGGGCTTCGGGCAAGACCTCGGTCATGTCGGTGGCGATGAAGCCGGGTGCGATGCAGTTGACCGTGATGTTGCGGCTGCCCAGTTCACGGGCCAGCGAGCGCGTCAGGCCGGCCACACCTGCCTTTGCGGCGGCGTAGTTGGCCTGGCCTGCATTGCCGGAGGCGCCGACGACGGAAGTGATGTTGATGATGCGGCCCGACCGCTGCTTCATCATCGGCTTGGTGGCCGCGCGGGCAAGGCGGAAGACCGCCTTCAGATTGGTGTCGACGACGGCGTCCCAATCGTCGTCCTTCATGCGCATGGACAGGCCGTCGCGCGTGATGCCGGCGTTGTTGACCAGCACATGCAGGCCGCCTTCCTTGGCGACGATGTCGTCCACGGCGGCCTGGCTGGCGGCCGCGTCGGTCACGTTCAGCACAATGCCACGACCGCCTTGGGGGCCAAGGGCCTCGGTGATGCCGGCGGCGCCCGATTCAGAGGTGGCTGTGCCGATGACGCGCCAGCCTTCGTTGGCCAGGGCCAGCGCGATCGCGCGGCCGATGCCGCGGCTGGCGCCGGTGACGAGGGCGACGCCCTTGGGTGCGGATTCAGTCATTTCAGCCGCCTCCCAGCAGCGCACGGGCTTCGGCCAGCGAAGCGGGGTCGAAGACGCAGGCGGCCTGCAGCTCGGCGTCGATGCGCTTGGCCATGCCGGTCAGCACCTTGCCGGGGCCGGCCTCGATGATGTGGCCGACACCGCGGGCCTTCAGCGCCTGCACGACCTCGACCCAGCGCACCGGGCCAAAGGCCTGGCGGTAGAGGGCGTCGCGCAGTGTCGCGTCGTTGTCGGTGATGGCCACGTCGATGTTGTTGATGACCGGGAAGGCGGCGGCATGGAACTGCACGGTCGCCAGCTTTTCCTTCAGCCGCTCGGCGGCCGGCTTCATCAGGCTGGAGTGAAACGGCGCGGACACCGACAGCGGCAGCGCGCGCTTGGCACCGGCGGCCTTCAGGATCTCGGCGGCCTTGTCGGCGCCCACTTTGCTGCCGGCGATGACCGTCTGCTTGGGATCATTGAAGTTGACCGCCTCGACCGCCTCGCCAGTCTCGGCTGCGGCCTGGGCGCAGCCCGCGCGGACAGCCTCGCCGTCCAGCCCCAGGATGGCGTACATCGCGCCGGCGCCGACAGGCACCGCCTCCTGCATCGCCTGGGCACGAAAGCGCACCAGCGGCAGCGCATCGGCCAGGCTCAGCGCGCCGGCAGCCACCAGCGCCGTGTACTCACCCAGCGAATGACCAGCCGCAGCGACGGGCACCGCACCCGTCTCGGCGACGAAAGCGCGCCAGCAAGCGATGCCGGCCGTCAGCATGACGGGTTGGGTGTTGGTGGTCAGGTCCAGCTGCTCTTTGGGACCGGCATGGATGAGCGCACCGATGTCCTCGCCGAGGGCGGACGAGGCCTCTTCCAGTGTGCGGCGGACTTCCAGGTGGTCGCCCCAGGCGTCGAGCATGCCGACGGCCTGCGAGCCCTGGCCGGGAAAGACAACGGCGAAAGGTGCGGTCATGAGAACAATTCCAAATCAGTAGCAGTCAGAGGTGCCGATGCGGCAGCATCTGGACGGCTAGTACTTCAGCAGGGCGGCGCCCCAGGTGAAACCGCCGCCGACCCCTTCCAGCATGAGGGTGTCGCCACGCTGGATGCGACCATTGCGCACCGCGACGTCCAGCGCCAGCGGCACGGAAGCGGCCGACGTATTGCCGTGCTCGTCGACGGTGGCGATGAGCTTGTTCAGGTCCAGCTTCAGCTTCTTGGCCGTGCCCTGCATGATGCGGATATTGGCCTGGTGCGGGATCAGCCAGTCGAGGTCGGCCTCGGTCAGGCCGGCCTTCTCGAGCACCGAGCGGGCCACCTTCTCCAGCACGCCGACAGCGAGCTTGAAAACGGCCTGGCCGTCCATCTTGAGGAAGGGGCTGCCCAACACCTGGCCACCGGCGACTGTGCCGGGCGTGCATAGCACGTCGACATGGCGCGAATCGGCGTGCAACTCTGTCGCAAGGATGCCGGGCTCGGAGCTCGCACCCAGCACGACGGCGCCCGCGCCGTCGCCGAACAGCACGCAGGTCGTGCGGTCCTTGAAATCGAGGATGCGCGAAAACACTTCGGCGCCGACGATCAGAGCCTTGTTGGCAGCGCCGCTCTTGATCATCGAGTCGGCCACGCTCAGCGCATAGACGAAACCCGAGCAGACAGCCTGCACATCGAAGGCCGCGCAGCCATGCACGCCCAGCTTTTTCTGCAGCAGGCAGGCCGTGGACGGGAAGACCATGTCAGGCGTGGACGTCGCGACGATGATGAGGTCGATCTCTTCGGCAGCGATGCCGGCGGCTTCAAGCGCCGCCTGCGCGGCCGGCAAGGCGAGGTCGCTGGCAGTCTGGTCAGGCGCCGCGAAATGGCGCGCGCGGATGCCCGTGCGCTCGACGATCCAATCGTCCGAGGTCTCGACGCCGTCGGCCGCGAGGCGATCGGCCAGCGCCTGGTTGGTCACGCGGTCGGCGGGCAGGAAACTGCCGGTGCCGAGAATGCGGGAATAGCGGGAGGTAGAGGTGGCGATGGGGCTCATGCAGCCTGCGCGACGGAGTTCGCCGCGTTGTCTCCAGCATCATTCGCCTTGGCCTGAAGCGTGGCGACGATGCGGTCGTGGACCCGGTCAAGCAGCCGGTTGCGGGCGGCATCATAAGCGCGGGCCAAGGCCTGCTCGAAGGCAAAGGCGTCGGCAGAGCCATGGCTCTTGAACACCAGGCCGCGCAGGCCCAGCAGGGCCGCGCCGTTGAAACGGCGGTGGTCGACACGGTGCTTGAAGGCATTCAGCACCGGCATGGCGATCAAGCCGGCCAACTTGGTCAGCCAATTGCGATTGAACTCTTCCTTGATGAAGCCGCCCATCATGGTCGCCAGGCCTTCCGACGTCTTCAGCATGACATTGCCGACAAAGCCGTCGCAGACGACGATGTCTGTCGTGCCTTTGTAGATGTCGTTGCCCTCGACATTGCCGAAAAAATTCAACTGGCCGGCCGTACCAGCGGCACGCAGCAGTTCGCCGGCATGTTTGATGGTCTCGCTGCCCTTGATGGCTTCCTCGCCGATGTTGAGCAGGCCGACGCTGGGTTCCTCGTTGCCCTCCACGGCCGACACCAGCGCGCTGCCCATGACGGCGAACTGCAGCAGGTGTTCGGCCGTGCAGTCGACGTTGGCGCCCAGGTCCAGCACGGTCGTGAAGCGACCGCGCTGGTTGGGCATGACGGTGGCGATGGCCGGGCGGTCGATGCCGTCCAGCGTCTTCAGCAGGTAGCGGGCCACGGCCATCAGCGCGCCGGTGTTGCCGGCGGACACGCAGGCATGGGCCACAGCCGGGTTGCCATCGCGGTCGGCCTTGAGCTGCTGGATGGCGACGCGCATGGACGAGTCGCGCTTGCGGCGCAGCGCGACCTCGATGGGGTCGTCCATCGTGACGACTTCGCTGGCCGCGACGACACGGCAACGCGGCCAGGCCGCAGCGGCCGTCAGTTCCTCGGGCTTGCCCACAAGGATGAGCTCGGCGCCCGGATGCTTGTCCAGAAAGGCGCGGCAGGCCGGCAGCGTGACCGAGGGGCCGTGATCGCCGCCCATGCAGTCAACAGCCAGGCGGATCGGTTCAGGCGGGGGTACTGCGGTCATGTCAGTGGTTTTCGTGAGCCACAAAGACCAAACCCGGCGCTGCGCGGTACGCAGGCCGGGTCGGCAGATTCATCGATAGTTTGGCGCCGCGCCTGGCGGCACCGGGCACCATCAGGCCGCGTCGGCCTTGCTCTTCAGCACCTTGCGACCACGGTAGAAACCGGTGGGGCTGATGTGGTGACGCAGATGCACTTCGCCGGTCGTCGGCTCGATGCCGGTACCCGGGGTGACCAGGGCATTGTGCGAACGGTGCATACCGCGCTTGGAAGGCGACTTCTTGTTTTGCTGAACAGCCATGAAATTCTCCAGACTCTGCGGGATTTGGGGGCGGACTGTGGGGCCTTGTGGTCACAACCCCGGGGAGTGAGATCAAAGCTCGAACTCCAGACCGCAGAAAAGCCCACGAGTGTAGCACCGGATGAGAAACCCGCCAAGCTGCCACTGTCGACAGCGAGAGCCAAGCGCCTGAAGCCATGGCTTCAGGCGCTGCCGCCCCGCTTCAGGGTTGCGAGCTTGGCGAAAGGGTTGGGACGCTCCTCCTCTCCTGGCTCAATCACTTCGTCCACATGGGCCAGGGGCTCGGGGCAGATCTCGTGGCGCGGCACCAGCGGCAGGGCCAGCAGCAGTTCGTCTTCGATCAATTCGCGCGCGTCGAGGTGGCGCGGCAGGGCCAGCACATCATCGTCACTGTCCGCGTCGAGCGCGGCCGCCTCGACCTCAGTGTCGACGAAGCGGATCCAGCGGTCGATATCAATGTCTTCGTGGACCGGCTGCAGGCAGCGCTGGCAGGTCAGCGCGACCTGACCGGAGGCGGTCAGGTGCAGCCAAGTCTGGGCCTTGCTGCCCTTGGGCTGGCGGATCTCGCCGTGCAGGCTCCACTGCAGCGCTGGCCAGTCACTGGCCGGCGCTTCGGGAGCGGCCGAGTCGGCCAGCCGCTCCAGCAACGTCGCCGGCCATTCGCCAGACAGGCTGGCGTCATCATGAGCGAGAGCCGCGACATCGAGCTTCTCGGGAACAAAGGCGCGCGATTTCATGGTCGAGAGTTTAGGCGGGGGAGAATGTCCCGATGCCCCAGTTGATCCTTGCCTCGACCTCCCGCTACCGACAGGAATTGCTGGCCCGGCTGCGCCTGCCGTTCGAAGCGGTTGCGCCCAACGTCGATGAAACCGCCCTGCCCGGCGAGGCCCCGGCGGCCCTGGCCGAGCGGCTGGCCTTGACCAAGGCACGCGTGGTCGCGGCGCGGTTTCCTGGTGCCATCGTCATCGGCTCCGACCAGGTTGCCGACCTGGCCGGGGAGGCCATCGGCAAACCCGGCTCCCACGAGGCCGCCACTGCGCAACTGCGCCGTATGAGCGGGCGCGAGGTCGTGTTCCAGACCGCCGTCGCCGTCGTCGCACCGGGTCTGGCGGCCATTGAGCGCGCCGAAGTTCGTGTGCGCTTGCGTGAGCTCAGCGACTCAGCCATCGAAGCCTATCTGCGCGCCGACCAACCCTATGACTGCGCCGGCAGCGCCAAGGTGGAGAGCCTGGGCATTGCGCTGCTGGAGGCCGTCGAGTCCGACGACCCGACCGCGCTGATCGGTCTGCCGCTGATCCGCACCTGCGCCCTGCTGCGGCGCGCCGGCCTGGAGCCTCTCGCATGAACAAGGGCCGCCTGATCCTGATGCCCAATACGCTGGATTTCGGCGTGGACGATTCCCTGGACCTGCGCGAGGTGCTGCCCCAGCGGGTCATTGAGCAGGCCGCGCGGCTGACGCACTGGGCTGCCGAGAGCGCCAAGACCACGCGAGCGCTGCTCAAGCGCGTCGATACCATTGCGCCGCTCGTCCAGCCGCTGCAGGCCATGCAGATCGTCGAATTGCCACGCCCACCCAAGGGTGGCAGGGGCGGCGGCGATGACGTGGCCGCGTGGCTGGCGCTGCTGGACCCGGTGCAGGCCGGGTACGACCTCGGATTGATCTCGGAAGCCGGCCTGCCGGCCGTGGCCGATCCGGGCGCCCGCCTGGTCGCGCTGGCCCATGAGGCCGGCATCGAGGTGGTGGCGCTTTCCGGGCCGAGCTCGCTGCTGCTCGCCCTGGCCGCCAGCGGGCTCAACGGCCAGAGCTTCGCGTTTGTCGGCTATCTGCCGGTGGACGCCGCACCTCGTACGGCGCGCATCCGCGAACTGGAGGCCTGGTCGGCCAAGGCCCAGCAGACCCAGTTGCTGATCGAGACGCCCTACCGCAACGAGGCGCTGCGCCAGGCGCTGCTGGCGGCGCTGAAGCCCGGCACGCGGCTGTCGATCAGCGTCGGCCTGACGCTGCCAGGCGGCTGGACGCAGACCGCCACGGTGGCGGACTGGCGGTCCAACGGCACCAAGCTGCCCGACCGCATCCCGGCCGTGTTTTCAATCCTGGCTTAGGACTCGACCGGCGCCGGCGCAGGCTTGGCGCCAAACAACGCGGCCACTTGCTTCTTGGGCTTGATGTAGCTGGACAGGCCCTTGCCTGCGCCAGCCGGCGCCGCTGCAGCCTTGGTTTTTTCCCAGGCTGGTGCCTCACCGGCAGCGCTGGCCTCGTAGGGCTTGTCGAAGAAGGGATCCTTGGGCGGGGAAGGCGGGCGATAGGTGGGCCGCACGGCGGGACGGGCCTCGAAAGAAGCTTCTCGCTCCTCGCGCGGGCGCTCGAAACGCGGCGGGCGGCTGTCCTGCAGCTCGAAGGGATCGAGGTCGATCTTGCGCTTGAGCAGCTTCTCGATGTCGGCCACCAGGCGCGCGTCAGACTTGGTGACCAGCGTGACTGCCAGGCCCGAAGCCCCCGCGCGGCCCGTGCGGCCGATGCGGTGGACGTAGTCCTCGGCATTGAAGGGCACGTCGAAATTGAAGACCGCCGGCAGGTCGGCAATGTCCAGGCCGCGCGCAGCCACGTCCGTGGCGACGAGCAGGTCCACTTCGCCGCGCTTGAAGGCGTCGAGCGACTTCAGGCGCTCATCCTGCGATTTGTCGCCATGCAGGGCGGCCGTGCGCAGGCCGTCGCGCTCGAAGGAGCGCGCCAGACGGGCCACACCCAGCTTGGAGTTGCCGAAGACGATGGCCTGGCGGATGGAGCGCTCCTTCAGGATCTGCTTCACTGCGGCACGCTTGTCGTCATCGGTGACGCTGATGAAGCGCTGCTCGACGGTCGAGGCCGCCTGATTGGGGCGGGCCGTCTCGACCAGGATGGGGTCCTGCAGATAGCTCTGGGCCAGGCGCTTGATCTCGGGCGAGAAGGTGGCCGAGAACAGCAGCGTCTGGCGCGCCTTGGGCAGGTAGCTGAGGATGCGCTGCAGGTCGGGCAGGAAGCCGATGTCCAGCATGCGGTCGGCTTCGTCGAGCACGACGTACTCGACCTGGTTGAGCACGCAGTTCTTCGCTTCGATGTGGTCCAACAGCCGGCCTGGCGTGGCGATCAGCACCTCGACGCCGGCCTTGAGTGCGGCCGTCTGCGGCTTCATGTCGATGCCGCCGAAGACGACGACCGAGCGCAGGTGGGTGTGCTTGGCGTATTTCTTGACGTTCTCGGCCACCTGGTCGGCGAGCTCGCGCGTGGGCGCCAGCACCAGGGCGCGCACCGGGTGACGGGCCGGCGAGACGCTGGGGTTCTCGTGCTTGAGCATGCGCTGCAGCAAGGGGATGGAGAATGCCGCCGTCTTGCCCGTGCCGGTCTGGGCGGCGCCCATGACGTCGCGGCCTTCCAGGACGATGGGAATCGCCTTGGCCTGGATGGGCGTCATCGTCAGATAACCGGAATCAGCCACCGCGCGCAGCAGCTTGGGGTCCAGCGGCAGGGTGTCGAAACGGGCAGGCGCGGGCGCCTCGGCGGGCACCGCGACTGCGGACTCAGGGGTTTCTTGCATCCGGTGATTATCCCGGATAGGGGAAAAGGCCTGCCAGCCCTACTCCGGCCGGGTCACCGGCGGCCGTAATTCGGCTCGCGTATTCAGCACCATCCAGCGGGGCGTGCGGAAGCGAACGATGCGCCAATACAGCAGCACGTAGAAGACAACGAACAGCCCGAGGATGACCTGCAGCATGACGGTGTCGTCCCACCAGATCGTCGCTGGCACGACGGACAGGCTGCACAGCACCCAGAGATAGGGCGCGGTCAGGGCATTGCGGCGCGTCAGCACGGCGGCGTCCCGGCTGCCGATGGCCCAGCGCATCAGGCGGCGGTAGATGAGGCTGTGCAGGTGGATGCCATCGGGCATGCCGACCGGCCTGCCACGCACCACCTTGCGCCGGTACATGGAGAACACCGTCTCCCAGACTGGATAGGCGCACAACAGCAGCGGGAACATCGGCGAGACCTCGGGGTTGCGCACCAGCAGCAGAATGGCCAGCTCCGACAGTATGAAACCGAGGAAATAAGCCCCGCCGTCGCCCAGGAAGATCAGGCCGAACGGGTAGTTCCACATGAAGAAGCCCAGCACGGCGCCTATGACCGCGATGGCCATTGCCGCGACGAACTGGTCGCCGGCCTGCAGGGCGACATAGGCCAGGCCCGCCAGCATGATGGCCGAGCACATGGACGCCAGACCGTTCATGCCGTCGATGATGTTGATCGAATGGGCCACGCCACTGACAACCAGCAGCGCAAGCAGGTAGCCGCCCACCGTCGTGGCCGCGATCAAGTCCAGCCCGGGGATCTCGGTCACCTTGATCTGCGCGCCCAGCAGCCAGGCGCCCAGGGCGGCTGCCAGCAGCGTGGCCAGCATGCGGCGCAGCGGGCTGACGCGCTTGGTCAGGTCTTCGATGACGCCGGAGGCGAAGGCTGGCGCGCTGCACGCGAGCAGCAGCCCAGCCATGTGGCGCATGGCCGGATAACGCCAGGTGAGCAAGACCGTGCCGACGGCAAAGCCACCGAAGATGGCAAGCCCGCCAATGCGCGGCACGGGGCGGGAGTGAAACTTCTGCGGGCCGGACAGGTCATGGTCGGCCGACAGCGCACCGTGCAGGTGCGATGAACGGATGATGAGCAGCGTTGCAGCAGCTGCAATCGCAAAGCTCAGGGCGAGAATCGGAAGCATGGAATAAGAGCGCAGGCCTGGATGCGGGGCAGCGGCTGTGACCACCGTTCGGCCGACATCAGCAGTGTAACGACGGGAGACTGCGCCGGGCGCTATCCGGGTTGCCCCCAGGCGCGTAGCTAGAATCCGCGCCGATTCGAGCCCCGTCGGACGTCCGGCGTCTGGGCTGCTCCTCTCAACTTCACGCAGCCCCCATGACTAGTCCCGGTCTCTTGGAATTGCCTAAATATTCACCATCCACCGTGACTCAGACATTCGCCAAGGTAAAGCGCGGGGCGTCCACCCATCTGGCCTGCCACCTGATGGCCTCGCTGGCATTCGGCGTGCTGGCCAGCATGACCTCGCTGAGCAGCCGTGCGGCCGAGACCAACAGCAACGATTCACAGGTAGGGCCGGTGCGGCTGGTCGCACCGTCGCAGACGCCAGCGCGCCCCGCAGGCAGCGACCCGGGCAGCGAAGCACCGCGGGAATCTCAGCGCGAGCTGCAGCGCGGGCCGCAGCGGGAGTCGCTGCGCGCGCTCGATCCTTCGGAACGCGATGCGCGTCGGATTCTCGAGATGAGCGAGTTCGAACGCTACGTGCAGCGTGCCGTCGGTGAAGACGTTGAAGTGCCTCGCTTCGGCATGGAGCTGCTGAGCCCGCGCGTCGGCACGCCAGGCGAAGGTTCCAGCCAGATTCCCGGCGACTATGTCGTCAGCGTGGGCGATGAGCTGCTGGTCAACCTTTGGGGCGCTGTCGAGGCCGACCTGCGCCTGACCGTCGACCGGAACGGACGCATCACCATTCCGCGGGTCGGACCGGTCATGGTGGCGGGCCTGCGCTATGGCGACCTGAATACAGCCATCGACCAGCGGGTGAGCCAGGTGTTCAAGAACTACCGACTCAGCACCTCGCTGGGCAGGCTGCGCAGCATCCGCGTCTATGTCACGGGGTTCACGCTCAAGCCCGGCGCCTATGCAGTCAGCAGCCTGTCAACCATCGTCAATGCGCTGATCCAGGCAGGCGGGCCTTCCGCAGCTGGCAGTCTGCGCCAGATCGAATTGCGCCGCGGCGGCAAGCTGGTCAGCCAGTTCGACCTGTACGACCTGCTCCTGCGCGGCGACAAAACGGCGGATCGCGTGCTGCAGTCGGAGGACGTCGTCCATATCGGGCCTGTTGGGCAGCAAGTCGCACTGATTGGCAGCGTCAACCGCCCTGGCATCTTCGAACTCAAGCCGAGCGAGACCATTGACGACCTGTTGCGGATGGGCGCAGGCTTCAATGCGGTAGCCGACCGGTCGCGCCTGGCCGTTGAAAGCCTGGATACGCGCAACGATGCTCGCATCACTGAGTTGACCCTGCCGCAACAACTGCGCGCAACGCTCAAGAGCGGCGACCTGGTGCGCGCCTTCAACGCGACTGCCGCCTTGTTGCCCCAGCACCGCCAGAACAAGCGGGTGCGAATTGAGGGCGAAGTCCAGCGCCCTGGGGAATACATCCTCCCGCCCCGGAGCAGCCTGACGGACGCCATAAATGCCGCCGGCGGCCTGACGTCGGGCGCCTTTGTCTACGGTGCCGAATTCATCAGAGAAAGCGTACGCATCACGCAGCAGGCCCAGTACGAACGCGCGCTGCGGGACCTCGAAACGGAGTTCGCTCGCGTTCAAGTGAGCCAGAAGGCGCTGACAGCCGATGAAGCGAGCGCGCAGGGCTCGAGGGTGCAGAGTTCCAATCGACTCATAGACCGACTGCGGGCCGTCAAGCCGACCGGCCGTATCGTGCTGCAAACCGCACCCAATGCCTCTCGTCTGCCGGACCTGATGGTGGAAGACGGGGACCGCCTTACCGTGCCGGCCATGCCAACCACCGTTGGCGTGTTCGGCAGTGTCTTCAATGGTGGCAGTTTCGTGTTCCGCCCTGAAGCAAGCGTTGAGGACATGCTGCGCCTGGCCGGCGGCCCGACCCGCGGTGCCGACACGTCAAGCACCTTTGTGATCCGCGCCAACGGCAGCGTGGTCAGCGCCAAACAACAGTCCTCAGGCTGGATCTCCTTCGGCTCAGGCTTCTCAACACTCGCCGCCTTGCCGGGTGACACCGTCTTCGTGCCCGAGGACCTGACGCGCACGAGCTTCAGCCAGGAAGCCAAGGAATGGACGCAGATCCTGTACCAGTTCGGTCTGGGCGCTGCTGCATTGAAGACTCTCAAGAACTAACGGGCAGGTTTTTCGATGCTTCCCAACAATGCGGCAAACATGCCCGTCGAATCCGAGTTGACCCTCTCCGAGTTTGCAGGCGCGCTGGGCGCTCGATGGCGCCTGCTGGTGGTCGCACCGCTCGCGACTGCCGTGCTGGGCCTGGGAGCCAGCTACCTCATTGCGCCCACGTTCATGGCCCGCACGAGCATCATGCCGCCCCAACAGCAGCAGAGCGCCGCGGCCGGCGCCCTGGCTTCTCTTGGAGCGCTGGCCGGGATATCCGGCGGTGTTCGCAATACCGGCGACCAGTACGTCACCTTCGCGCAGAGCCGCACCATCGCCGACCGCATGCTTGAGCGCTTCGACCTGAAGACGGTCTACGAAGAAAAGCTGGCGCACGACGCTCGCCTTGAGCTCATGCGCAACACCCGGATCAATCTTGGCAAGAAGGACGGTGTGATCTCCATTGAAGTGGACGACCACGATCCCAAGCGCGCTGCAGACATGGCAAACGCCTATGTTGAAGAGCTGCGCAAGCTCACCGCCGGCCTGACCCTGACCGAGGCCCAGCAGCGGCGAGCCTTCTTCGAGGGGCAGTTGAAGCAGGTGCGCACCAAGCTCGACGCCGCCCAGGCTGTGCTGCAGGGCGTTGGTGTGTCGGCCGAGACTCTCAAGGCGGAACCCAAGGCTGCGATGGAAGCCGTGGCCCGCTTGCGCGCCGAGCTCACCAGCGCCGAAGTGCGTTTGCAGATGCTCAGCAGCAGTCTGGCCGAGCACACGCCCGAGGTGCAGCAGCAGACCGCCGCGGTCACGCGGCTGCGCAGCGAACTGGCGCGTGCCGGTCAGGCTGAGCAGTCCACCGCGGGGGCGGGCTACATCGGCGCCTATCGCGAGTTCAAGTATCAGGAGACGCTGTTCGACCTGATCGCCCGCCAGTACGAACTGGCGCGCGTGGATGAAAGCCGCGACGGTGGCCAACTGCAGGTCATCGACGTGGCCCAGGTGCCGGAGCGCAAATACAAACCCAAGCGCAGCCAGCTGATGATGGCCGGTTTTGCCCTGGCCCTGATCGCAGTGGCTGCTCATACCGCGCTGGTGCTGGTCCGCCAACGCGCCAAGAGCCAGATCTAGAGCGCTGATTGCCCGGCAGAACCGTTTCTGCCTGGAAATCCAGTTCCCCCATACCGAGCAGGCCCCTGCATGAACGCCCTTTTAAAACCCATTCTCGGCCGCAAGGTCCGATTCGCTCTGGTCGGCTGCGGCCGGATTGCGAACAACCATTTCGAGTCGATCAGGAAGCTCGCCGACGACTGCGAGTTGGTCGACGTATGCGACATCGAGCCCGACGCGCTGGCGGCCGCTACCGCGTCGACCGGTGCCAAGGGCCACGGGAACCTGACGGACATGCTGGCCGCCACCACGGCCGACTGCGTGATTCTCACGACGCCAAGCGGGCTGCATTCGCGCCAGGCCATCCAGGTCGCGCAGGCTGGTTTTCATGTGATGACCGAGAAGCCCATGGCTACGCGCTGGCAGGAAGGCCTGGACATGGTCCGCGCCTGCGACGAAGCCGGCGTGCGACTCTTCGTCGTGAAGCAGAACCGTCGCAACCCAACCTTGCAGGTGCTGAAGAACGCCGTCACAGCCGGGCGCTTCGGGCGGATCTACATGGTCAACGTCAATGTGTTCTGGACCCGCCCGCAGTCCTACTACGACAGCGCCGCTTGGCGCGGCACCTGGGAGTTCGACGGCGGCGCCTTCATGAACCAGGCCAGTCACTACATCGATCTGCTGGACTGGATCGTCGGCCCGGTGGAAAGTGTCATGGCCTACACGGGCACCCTGGCTCGGGACATCGAGGTTGAAGACACCGGCGTGGCGGCGGTGAAGTGGCGCAGTGGCGCCATGGGCTCGATCAACGTGACCATGCTCACCTATCCCAAGAATCTCGAGGGGTCGATCACCATCCTGGGCGAAAAGGGCTCGGCAGTCATTGGTGGCGTGGCCGTCAACGAGATCAAGCACTGGGAGTTCCAGACGCCCGATCCGGCGGACGCCAGCATCAAGGATGCCAGTTACCAGACCACGTCGGTCTATGGCATCGGCCACCCGCTCTACTACCTCAACGTCATCGACGTGTTGCGCGGCCAGGCCAAGGCAGAGACCGATGGTCGCGAAGGACTGAAGTCCCTGGAATTGCTGATCGGCATGTACCAGTCAGCCCGCGACGGCCGCCGCGTCAACCTGCCCCTGCAGTTCTGAGCCTGCATGAGCGTCAGCATCCACCCTTCCGCCATCGTTGACGAGGGCGCGCAGATCGGCGACGGCAGCCGCGTCTGGCACTTCGTGCACATCTGTGGCGGCGCGCGCATCGGGAAGGGCTGCTCCTTCGGACAGAACGTGTTCGTCGGCAACGACGTGAGCATCGGCAACAACGTCAAGGTGCAGAACAACGTCTCCGTCTACGACGCAGTGACGCTGGAGGACGACGTGTTCTGTGGCCCGAGCATGGTGTTCACCAATGTATACAACCCCCGCTCGGCAGTGACCCGCAAGGACGAATACCGTCGCACCGTCGTGCGCCAGGGTGCGACGCTGGGGGCCAACAGCACCATCGTCTGTGGCACGACGATCGGTCGCTTCGCCTTCATCGGCGCGGGCGCCGTCGTCAACCGCGACGTGCCCGACTTCGCCCTCATGCTCGGCGTGCCGGCGCGGCAGACCGGCTGGATGAGCCGCCATGGCGAGCGCCTCGAAATCATCGACGGCGAGGCGACCTGCCCCCAAACCCATGACCGCTATCGGCTCGTTGAAGGCCGATGCGAATTGATCCAAGACTGAACATGCAATTCATCGACCTCAAGAGCCAGTACCACGCGCTCAAGACCAGCATCGACGCTCGCATCCAGAAGGTACTCGACCACGGCCAATACATCATGGGCCCCGAAGTGGCCGAGCTCGAAGCCGCGCTCGCCCAATTGACCGGCGCCAAGCACTGCATCACCGTCTCCAGCGGCACCGAGGCCCTGCTGATTGCGCTGATGGCCGAGGGCATCGGTGCCGGCCACGAAGTCATTACCACGCCTTTCACCTTCGCCGCGACGGCCGAAACCATCGTGCTGGCCGGCGCCAAGCCGGTCTACGTGGACATCAAGCCCGGTGACTGCAACATCGATCCCGCCCTCATCGAGGCAGCCATCACGCCGGCCACGCGCGCCATCATGCCGGTGAGCTTGTATGGCCAAGTCGCCGACATGGACGAGATCAACGCCATCGCCGCCAAGCACAACCTATCGGTCATCGAAGACGCGGCACAGAGCTTCGGTGCGACCTACAAGGGCCGCAAGAGCTGCAACGTCTCGAAGATCGGCGCGACCAGCTTCTTCCCCAGCAAGCCGCTCGGCTGTTATGGCGATGGTGGTGCTCTATTCACCAGCGACGATGCCCTCGCGCAGGCCATGCGCGAGATCCGCGTGCATGGCCAGAGCCAGCGGTATACCCACACCCGCGTGGGAGTAGGTGGTCGCATGGACACGCTGCAATGCGCGATCGTGCTGGGCAAGCTTGAACGCTTTGAATGGGAGATCGCCCAGCGCAAGCAACTGGGTGATCGCTACGCGGAGCTGATCAAGGCCAGTGGCGCGCCGGTCGACCTGCTACCGGTGGCCGATGACCGCGACTGCGTGTGGGCTCAGTACACAGTCAAGGTCGAGGATCGCGCGGCCGTCATCGCCGCACTTAAAGAGCAGGGCATTCCGACGGCCGTGCACTACCCGCGCCCATTGCATCGCCAGCCGGCTTACGAAAGCCCGGGCTGCCCGGCGGACAGCCTGCCACATAGCAACGCGGCTGCAGCGCGCGTCATGAGCTTGCCCATGAGCGCGGACCTCACAGAAATTCAACAGCTGCAAATCGTCGAGGCTCTCTCACGCGCGCTCCGTGGCGCTTGACTGAATTCCGCACCATCCCAGAAGGCCGGGGCAGTCAGATGAAGCGATTACTTTTTGCGCTCTTTGTCTTCTTGTACGCCGCCTCCTTCGGCTATGCCTACGTGGAGTACCTCAATCCAGTTTGGGAGTACTTCGGCTTCAAGATGTATCCCATGGACGGTGCCCGCCTCGCGGTCGGTGTATCGATGCTGGCCCTTAGCGCTTTCGCTCAGGCCCCCCGGATCACGACACCGGCCAGCTTGGTCGTCTTCGTTCTCTATTTCAATGTCTACATCCCCTGCCTGATCACGTCGCTGATGCTCAGCAGTGACGCACTGAGGCTCTATGGCCCCATGCTGCTCGCACTGACCGCCATCTTTGTGTTGGCCGGCATAGCCGCCTCCTCGTCGCAACCCGGCACACTCAAAGGCACCGATGGACTCCACCCGGGATTCGAACGCTTCGTGCTCATAGCATGGGCGCTGGCCTTTGTCATCATTGCTGCCTATTCAGGCTCGTCTCTGAGCTTGACCAGTCTCGACGATCCGGCCGCGGTTTACGAGCAGCGCACCGCGGGCGCTACTGACAATCCTGTCATCCGCTACATACAGACTTATTTCAGCAACATCTTCACGCCCACCCTGCTATGCATTGGGCTGATCAGGCGTCGTCCCCTCTGGATTGCCGGCGCCTTCGCAGGTGGTCTGTTGATGTATGCAGTCAATGCCCAGCGCACCCTGCTGCTGCTGCCGCTGATTCTGGTGGCTGTTTTCTTGCTCATCTCTCGACCACGCCTGCACCAGTACGCCGCACACACGATACTGGCTGTGTTGTCCGTTGCGATGATCTGGTCGGCACACACACAGGAGGAGAGCCTCTTTGGTGCGGCGTTCGCGGTTTTGCTGACATTCCGTACCATCGCCATTCCGGGCCTGACCGTCAGTCAGTACGAAGACCTGTTCTCAGAGATTGGTCATACCTACTGGTCCAACGTCAAGGGCTTCAGTCTATTCGTGCCGCCACCGGACTGGGCCTTCAATGAGCCCCTTTGGCCAGACCTCGGCTACATCGTTGGGGACAAGCTCTACAACAATCCCATCTTCAACGTGAACGCCAACCTGTTCGCCGGCGACGGTATCGCGGCAGCGGGCACGGTCGGCATCCTCATCATCGGACTTGTATTCATCGGCTGGATCAAGCTTGTAGATCGGCTGTCGATGAGATGGAATACCTTGTTTGCTGCAATGGTGACATTGCCGCCCGCGATCTCGCTGACCAACGGGCACTTCTTCACAACCATGCTCTCGTTCGGCGGCATCTTTTGGTTACTGGTCTTCAGATTCGTTGAGCCACCGAAGATATCTGCACGCATGCAGGAGACTGCTCCGCAGCCCGCAGGAGACACGCCATCGTGACGGCGCGTGCGTCGTTCTGGTCAGACGTTCGCTGGCAGGCAATCGGCAACACCTCGGCCCAGGCGCTTGGTGTGCTTGGCATGCCGCTGCTGACGCGGCTGTATACGCCGGCCGACTTCGCCGCGCAAAGTGTGTTCTTGCAGTTTGCGATGTTCTTTTCCGGGCTGATGACTTGGCGCTACGAGTACTTCGTGCAGCTCCCCCGGCGTGATAGCGATGCCCTAGCCCTGCTGCGCCTTACGCTGCTGCTGGCCGTAGCTGGCTGCGTACTGCTGACGCCGTTGACATGGTTGTCAGCGCCATTGCTATCCATGGACCCAGGGCAGACACATTGGCTGTGGTTGAGCCCGATGACGGCAGCGTTGATCTCCCTATCCCTGGCCCATCAGCACTGGACGCAGCGCAAAGGCCTGTTCAAGCTGTCGGGCATGGGTGAAGTGCTGGCCAAGCTCGCCTACATTGGCACCGGTGTGCTGGCGACGTTGTGCGGCCTGGCAACATTGGGGCTGATTGCCACGATTGCTGCGGGCGCTGCAGCCAAGCTGGTCTTGCATCTGTTGGCCGGCCGCGCCGACCGACATATTGCAGCCAAGGCAGGTGGCGCCTCCAGCGCCATTCAAGCGGCTCGGACGCACGCGAGACACGCAGGCTCCATGTTTGGCTCGCACCTGCTGGGCACAGTCACAGGCTTGGTGACCATCCTTTTCATCGGCCAGTTCTACGGCAGCATCGATCTCGGCCAATACAGCCTGGTTGCGGCCACCATCTTTCTGCCGGCCGGGCTGATCGGCAGCGCAATCGGCCAAGTCTATTACCAGCGGGCTGCAGCCCTATGGTCACGGGGCGAATCCTTCGCGCCACTTTGGCGACAAACCTTCGCACGGCTCAGCGCGATTGGCGTGCTTGCGTACGCACTCATCGCCATGCTGTCGCCTTGGGCCTATCCCTTCATCTTTGGTGATGCATGGGAGGCGGCGGGCAGGTATGCGGTCTGGATGTCGATAGCGGCCTTCTTCTCCTTCGTCAGTGCTCCCATGGACCGCTCAAGCCTGGTCGTTGGTCGCCTGCACTACCTGCCGATCTGGCACGCAGCAAGAGCACTGACCACACTGTGCGCGTTGGCCCTCGCCTGGCGCTGCGCGCTGTCCTTCGATGCTTTCATGGCCCTGCACGCCGCTCAAATGTCAGTCTTGTATGTCGTTGACCTGCTCGCCGAACGCAGCTTCGCACGCCTGTGTCCGCCCGACATGGCCCTATCACCCGTTGCACTCGCCGCTCAATGAGTCATGTGCTGATGATCTGCGACTTCTACAACCAGTCGCTCAGCTATCAGGAGAACTTGCTCGAAAGGTATTTCGGCAAGTTGGGCCATCGAGTCAGTATCGTCACGGCCACTACCACCGATGTGTTCGAGTTCGTAGAAAACCGCCACGACGCTCGGCGCCCTGCAAGTATCGAGCGCCACGGTACAACGACCGTCTACAGGCAACCCTATGCCTTCAACTTCGTTTCGCGAATTCGTAAGTTCAAGGGCGTGTCGGATCTGCTGGAGCGAGAGCGCCCCGACGTCATCTTCGTCCACGACATCCAGTTCAACCTGTCCGAAGTCAGCAGGTACAGACAACGCTACCCAGGCACGCGTGTCGTACTCGACTATCACGCAGACTTCAGCAACTCGGCACGCAACTGGCTATCCCTTGCGGTTCTGCATAAGGGCTTACGGAGGCCGCTGCTACACCGATACCTCTCGATGCTCGACGCGATCTATCCGGTCACCCCGGCCAGCCAGCGCTTTCTAAACGAGGTATACGGCGTCTCCAATGACCGCATGACGTTGCTACCGCTTGGTTGTGACATGGATGCGTGCCGCCGGATTCGCAACGAACGGCGTGGGCGCCAGCTGCGTCAACAATATGGCATTGACGCCAAAGCTTTGGTCATCTTCGGCGGTGGCAAATTAGCCCGTCCCAAACGCGTGGAACGCCTGCTCCGTGCCTTCCTGACCCTGCCTGGAGATTCGACATGGCTCATCATTGCCGGAGATGCCAGCAAGGCTGACGCAGCGTACCTTGAAGAATTGCGCGGACTTGCCGGCAGTCATCCACGCATCCGCTTCACCGGCTGGCTCGATCAAGAAGCCATCCTCGCCCACCTGGATCTGGCCGACCTCGCGGTCTTCCCTGGCAGCCAATCAATCCTTTGGCAACAAGCGATCGGCATGGGCAAGCCTTTGCTGATTGGAGAACCCAAGGCAGTCATTGGCGGCGATCAGGAAGTTGGCTACCTGAACCGCCACGCCAATCTGGAGTTGTGCATAGAACCAGAGGGTGCACATGCACTCCTGAGCGCCCGCTTGTCGGCCCTGGCAGCGGACCGCACGCAAGTAGAGGATATGGCCGCTGGGGCGTTGCGCACGGCCGATGAGTTGCTCGACTGGAACGTCATCGCTACGCAGACGCTTGGAACTTGAGCATGAAGGTCTTGTTCATTGCGCCACTGCCCGACCCGGTCACCGGCCAATCGCTGGCCTGCCGGGTATTTCTCGACGAACTCGAGAAGCAATACGAGATCGACGTCATCAACATCAACAAGACCAGCCTGAAGAGCGGTGTGATGGGTGGCGCACTGGGGCGCGTGCGCGAGGTGCTGGGATTTGTCTGGCAGGCTTGGCGCCGGGCCCGGCACTGCGACCTTGTCTATTTCACGATCTCGGAGTCGGTGGCCGGCAATTTGAAAGATCTGTTGATCTACGCCGTTTGCGCCAGCCGGCTGTCGCGCATGGCCATTCACCTGCACGGCGGCGCCGGCATGAAGGCTCTGCTGCGCGACCACCCTCTGCTTGCGGCCCTCAACCGCTTCTTCTGGCGACGCATGGGTGCTGTCATCCTGCTCGGCGAGCGGCACCTGCCACTACTGGAGGGCCTGCCGCAACGATGGCGCGAGCGGCACGCCCATCTCATACCCAACTTCGCGCAGGACTATCTATTCCGCGATGTCGCCGAGATCGAGACCAAGTTCGCCGCGTCCGGGCCGCTGCGCCTGCTCTATCTGAGCAACCTGATTCCCGGTAAAGGCCACGAGGAACTGCTGGGCGCCTACCAAAGCCTGAGCCCCGCGGAACAGGCGCGAATCCGGCTGGATTTTGCCGGCGCCTTCGAAAGCGAAGCCGCCCGCGGCGAGTTCCTGGCGCGGGCCGCCGGGTTGCCCAACGTCAGCTATCACGGCATCGTCGGTGGCACAGCGAAGGCTGGGCTGCTGGGCGACGCACATGTCTTCTGCCTGCCCACCTACTACCCTTACGAGGGCCAGCCAATCTCCATCCTGGAGGCCTACGCTTCCGGCTGCGCCGTCATCACGACGGACCACAGCGGCATCTTCGACGTTTTCGCGCCGGGCGAATGCGGGCTGGCGGTACAGCCACGCTCAGCGGAGTCGATCACTGCTGCGCTGCGGCAATGCCTTGCCGATCGCCAGGCGCTACTGAGGCAAGCACTTCATAACCGTCAACTGGCGGACGAGCGCTACAGGGTTGCTACCTACAATCGCCGTCTTCTCTCGGTGCTCTCCACGCTGGACGCAGCCGCCTGACCCCCATTTGCCAGAACCATGCCCTTGCGCCCTTACCAGATCTGCTCCAACTGCATCATGGACACGTCCGACTCCGGCATCGTGTTCGACGAGCGCGGCTGGTGCGACTACTGCAACAACTACCACCGCAACATCCTGCCCAACTGGCACACCGACGAGCGCGGCGAGCGCGAGATCATGGCGCAGGTCGAGCAGATCAAGCGCGATGGCAAGGGCAAGGACCATGACTGCCTGATCGGCCTCTCGGGTGGTGTCGACAGCTCCTACGTGACCTATCTGGCCAAGGAGAAGTTCGGCCTGCGCCCGCTGCTGTATCACGTCGACGCCGGCTGGAACTCGCAGCAGGCGGTCAACAACATCGAGAAGCTGGTCGACGGCCTGGGGCTGGATCTGTTCACCGAGGTCATCGACTGGCCCGAGATGCGCGACCTGCAGCTGGCCTTTTTCAAGGCCCAGGTGCCGCACCTTGACACGCCGCAGGACCACGCCTTTTTCGCGGGCCTCTACAACTTCGCGGCCAAGAACAACGCGAAATACATCCTGACCGGTGCCAACTACTCGACCGAGTGCGTTCGCGAGCCGCTGGAGTGGCATTACCACGCGTCCGACGTGCGCCAGCTCAAGGACATCCACCGCCGTTTCGGCACGCGGCCGCTGAAGAAGTTCCCGCTCGCGGGCATCTTCCGCTTCAAGATCTACTACCGCTTCTTCAAGGGCGTCCAGGTCGTCAAGCCGCTGAACTGCGTGCCCTTCTACAAGGAAGCGGCCATGGACGAACTGGTGGACAAGTTCGGCTGGCAGAAGTACGCGCACAAGCACTACGAGTCGCGCTTCACGCGCTTCTACGAGGGCTACTGGCTGCCCAGCAAGTTCGGCTACGACAAGCGCCGCGCGCATTTCTCCAGCCTGATCCTGACCGGCCAGCTCAAGCGCGAGGACGCGCTCGCCAAGATCGCCATCCCCGCCTATGACGAGGAAACGCTGGCGCATGACTTCGAATACATCGCCACCAAGCTCGGCCTGACCGTCGCCGAGTTGCAGGCGCTGCACCGCGGCGAGCCCAAGACGTACAAGGACTACGCCAACGACATGGCCATCATCGATCTCGGCACCCGGGTGCTGCGCGCGCTCGGCGTGCAAAGGGCCATCATTCGATGATCACCATCGTCAGCTACGGCGTCGGCAATATCGGTGCGCTGGCCACCATGTACAAGCGCATGAGCATCCCCACGCGCTTCGCGACGACGGCCGCCGAGATCGAGGACGCCACGCATGTCATCCTGCCGGGCGTCGGCGGTTTCGACGATGCGATGAACCGTCTCAACGCCTCCGGGCTGCGCGAGCCGCTGGATGCGATGGTCGCCCGTGGCGGCGTGCCGGTGCTGGGCATCTGCGTGGGCATGCAGATGCTCGGTGAGTCCAGCGACGAGGGCCAATGCCGCGGCCTGGGCTGGGTTCCCGGCCAGGTGAAGCATTTCGACAGCACCGGCAGAACAGCCGGCCTGCCGCTGCCGCACATGGGCTGGAACGACGTGAACCCGGTTGCCGGCACGCCGCTGTTCAAGGGCCTTGAGACCGACGCGCGCTTTTACTTTCTGCACTCATATTACTTCGAGTGCAGCGACCCGACCCATGTCGCTGCTCGCGCCGAGTACGGCTCGACGTTCGCGGCTTCGGTGCGCAATGGCTGCATCTACGGCATGCAGGGCCACCCCGAGAAGAGCCACCATTGGGGCGCGGCCATGCTGAAGAACTTCGCCGAACTGGAGTCTTCGACATGCTGAGGCCGCGCATCACCCCCTGCCTGCTCGTGCACGAGGGCGGCCTCGTGAAGACCGTCGGCTTCAAGGACCCGAAGTACGTCGGCGACCCGATCAACGCGGTCAAGATCTTCAACGAGAAGGAAGCCGACGAGCTCGTCGTCCTCGACATCGACGCGACGCGCAACGGCGTCGAGCCCGACTACAAGCTGATCCAGGACCTGGCCGCCGAATGCCGCATGCCGCTGGCCTATGGCGGCGGCGTGCGTACGCCCGAGCAGGCCAAGCGCATCATCGAACTCGGTGTCGAGAAGGTCTGCATCAGCAGCGCCGCCGTCGAGGACCCGACCTGTATCCGCCGCATCGCCGACGCCGTCGGCGGCCAGAGCGTCGTCGTCGTGCTCGACGTGCGCAAGAAGTCGGGTCTGTTCGCCAGCGGCTATGAGCTCTGCACGCACAACGCGACCAAGGCTCACAAGCTCGACCCGATCGCCTTCGCGCGTGAATGCCAGGCCCAGGGTGCCGGCGAGATCGTGCTGAACTCGGTCGATCGAGACGGCGTCATGAAGGGCTATGACCTCGAACTCGCCAAGCAGATGCGCGCCGCGCTGCGCATCCCGATGAGCGTGCTCGGCGGCGCCGGCTCGCTCGCCGACATCGAGGCCCTGATCAAGGCCTGCGGTGTCATCGGCGCCGCGGCCGGCAGCCTCTTCGTCTTCAAGGGTCAGTACCGCGCGGTACTGATCAATTACCCGCAGCCGGCCCAGAAGGACGCCCTCTTCGCCGCTGCCCTCCCCCGCTGAACATGTTTGACGACAAGACTCTGCTCATCACCGGTGGCACCGGCAGCTTCGGCAATGCCGTGCTGCGCCGCTTCCTCGACTCCGGCCTGCGTGAGATCCGCATCCTCAGCCGCGACGAGAAGAAGCAGGACGATATGCGCAAGAAGTACGCATCGCCCAAGCTGAAGTTCTACATCGGCGATGTGCGTGACCCGCGCGCGGTCGCCGGCGCCATGCGCGGCGTGGACTACTGCTTCCACGCCGCCGCGCTCAAGCAGGTGCCGTCCTGCGAGTTCCATCCGATGGAGGCTGTGCGCACCAATGTGCTGGGCACCGAGAACGTGCTCGACGCCGCCATCACGGCCGGCGTGAAGCGCGTCATCTGCCTGTCCACCGACAAGGCCGTCTACCCGATCAACGCGATGGGCATCTCCAAGGCCATGATGGAGAAGGTCATGGTCGCCGCGTCGCGCAATCTTGAGGGCACGAGCACCGTCATCTGCGGTACGCGCTACGGCAATGTGATGGCCTCGCGTGGCTCGGTCATCCCGTTGTTCGTCGAGCAGGTTCGCGCCGGCAAGCCGATCACGCTCACCGACCCGGCGATGACGCGCTTCATGATGACGCTGGACGATGCCGTCGAGCTCGTGCTCTATGCCTTCGAGCATGGCCGCAACGGCGACATCTTTGTACAGAAGGCGCCCGCGGCGACGATCCGCGTGCTGGCCGAGGCCGTGCTCGGCGTCATCGGTGCGCCCGACCATGCCATCCGCGAGATCGGTACCCGCCACGGCGAGAAGCTCTACGAGGCGCTGCTGAGCCGCGAGGAGCGCGCCGGCGCCGAGGACCTGGGCGGCTACTACCGCATCCCACCCGATGGCCGCGACCTGAACTACACCAAGTTCGTCGAGCAGGGCGAGACGCGCATCCAGGACGCCGAGGACTACACCTCGCACAACACCGAGCGCCTGGACTTGGCCGGCATGACGGCTCTGCTGATGAAGCTCGACTTCATGCGCCGCCTCGCCGCGGGCGAGGCCAACGTGACGGCGGAGGATTGACGTCGTGAAGATCGGCATCACCGGTGCATCTGGCTTCGTCGGCCGCAACCTGCAATGGCGGCTGCGCGAGGCCGGCCATGCCGACGTGCGCCTGATTTCCCATCGGGCGGGCGACGCCGAGCTCATCGAGCAGCTCAGCGGCCTTGACTTCGTCTATCACCTGGCCGGCGTGAACCGGCCGCAGGACCCGGCCGAGTTCGACGACGGCAATGCAGACTTCAGCCTGCGCCTGATCGCCATCCTGGGCAGCCTGCCCGACTCGCCACCGATCGCCTTCGCGTCATCCACGCAGGCCTCGCTGGACAACGTCTATGGCCGCAGCAAGCGTGCCGCAGAAGACGCCCTGCTGCACTACCAGCGCCAATGCCGCGTGCCGGTCTACATCTTCCGGCTGACCAATGTCTTCGGCAAATGGTGCCGGCCCAACTACAACTCGGTCGTCGCGACCTTTTGCCACAACATCGCGCGCGGCCTGACCGTCACGATCAACGACCCGGCCGCGCCGCTGCGCCTGGTCTACATCGACGACGTCATCGACCAGATGCTGGCACTGTTGGGAGCCACGCCGCCGGCCGCCGGCTTCGTCGATGTCGAGCCGACGTACGAGACGACCGTCGGCGAGCTGGCCCAGACCCTGAACGGCTTTCGCGCCACGCGCGAGGGCCTGCTGATCGACCGCGTGGGCACCGGTCTGACGCGGGCGCTATACGCCACCTACGTCAGCTACCTGCCCAGCGAGGCCTTCGCCTACCAGGTGGCTCGCCACGCCGACCCGCGTGGTGTCTTTGTCGAGATGCTGAAGACGCCGGACTGCGGGCAGTTCAGCTATTTCACGGCCGGCCCCGGCATCACGCGCGGCGAGCATTACCACCACACCAAGACCGAGAAATTCCTCGTCATCAAGGGCACGGCGCATTTCGGCTTCCGCCATATCGACAGCGGCGAGACGCATGAACTCGTCACGCGTGGTGGCGAGGCGCAGATCGTCGAGACCATCCCCGGCTGGACCCACAACATCACCAACATCGGTGAGGACGAGCTCATCGTCATGCTCTGGGCCAACGAGATCTTCGACCGCGCGCGCCCCGACACGACCGCCATGAAAGTCAAGCCATGAAGAAGCTCAAGGTGCTGACCGTCGTTGGCACGCGCCCCGAGATCATCCGGCTGTCGCGCGTCATGGCCGCGCTGGACGAACACTGCGACCACATCCTCGTCCACACGGGCCAGAACTACGACTACGAGCTCAACCAGGTCTTCTTCGACGACCTCGGCGTGCGCAAGCCCGCACACTTCCTGAACGCGGCCCAGGGCGGCGCGGCGCAGACCATCGGCAACATCATCGGGGGCATCGACACGGTGCTGGAGGCCGAGCAACCCGAGGCCATGCTGGTGCTCGGCGACACCAACTCCTGCCTGGCCGTCATCGCCGCCAAGCGCCGCAAGATCCCGATCTTCCACATGGAAGCCGGCAACCGCTGCTTCGACATGCGCGTGCCGGAGGAGACCAACCGCCGCATCGTCGACCACACGGCCGACATCAACCTCACCTACAGCACGATCGCCCGCGACTATCTGCTGCGCGAGGGTCTTCCGCCCGACCAGATCATCAAGACCGGCAGCCCGATGTTCGAGGTGCTGAACCATTACCGCGACGGCATCGCAGCGTCGGACGTGCTGAGCCGCCTCAGCCTCGATGAGCAGCGCTATTTCGTCGTCAGCGCCCACCGCGAAGAGAACATCGAATCGCCGCGCACCTTCGGCAAGCTCGTCGGCATCTTGAACGCGGTCGCCGAGGACCATGGCCTGCCCGTCATCGTGTCGACGCATCCGCGCACGCAAAAGCGCATCGACGCGGGGGGCATCAAGTTCCACGCCGGCGTGCGGTTGATGAAGCCGCTGGGCTTCCTTGACTACGTGCGGCTGCAATCCTCGGCCATGGCCGTGCTGTCCGACAGCGGCACGATCAACGAGGAGTCGTCGATCCTCAACTTCCCCGCGCTGAACCTGCGCGAGGCCCACGAGCGCCCCGAAGGCATGGAGGAAGGCGCCGTCATGATGACCGGGCTGTCGGTCGAGCGGGTGCGCCAGGGCCTTGCCGTGCTGGCATCCCAGGCTCGCGGCGACCAGCGCAGCCTGCGCCTGGTGGCCGACTACAGCATGCCCAACGTCTCCGCCAAGGTCGTACGCATCATTCACAGCTACACCGACTATGTGAAACGCGTCGTCTGGCGCCAGTACGACTGAGGATGCGCGTTCTCGTCGTCAGCCAGTACTTCTGGCCCGAAGCCTTTCGCGTCAACGAAATCGTCTCCGAGCTGCGTGCACGCGGCCATGAAGTGACCGTGCTGACCGGCCGGCCCAACTACCCCGGTGGCCAGGTCTTTGACGACTACGCGGCGGACCCGGCGGCGTTTGCCGAGTACCACGGCGCCGAAGTCATTCGCCTGCCCTTGCGGCCCCGCGGCAAGGGCTCGATCCGCCTGTTGCTGAATTACTGGAGCTTCGTCTTCTGGGGCTGCCTGCTGGGGCCGTGGCGGCTGCGCGGGCGCCACTTCGACGCGATCTTCTGCTTCGAGACCTCGCCCATCACGTCGGCCCTGCCGGCCGTGCTGCTGCGCCGCATCAAGCAGGCGCCGCTGCTGCTGTGGGTGCTGGATCTCTGGCCCGACACCCTGTCAGCCGTCGGCATGGTGCGCTCGCCGCGCCTGCTCGGCTGGGTGGGGCGGCTGGTCGCCTTCATCTACGCGCGCTGCGACCTGATCCTGGGCCAGTCGCGCTCCTTCTTCGCACCCATCCAGCGTTGGTCGCGCGCGCCTGAGAAGACGCGCTACTTCCCGCAGTGGGCCGAGGAAGCCTTCGACCGTGACCTCGCCGACGTGGAGACCGCCGCCGAGCTGGCGCCGCATCGCAGCGCATTCAAGGTCATGTTTGCCGGCAATATCGGCGACGCGCAGGATTTTCCGGCCATCCTCGCGGCCGCCGAGACGATGCGGGAGCGCAGGGATGTCCACTGGCTGGTCGTTGGCGACGGCCGTGCGGCCGAGTGGGTGCGGGACGAGATCGCAAGGCGCCAGCTGGGCGACACCGTCTTCATGCTCGGCCGGCATCCGCTTGAGCGCATGCCCTCGTTCTTCAAGGGTGCCGATGCGCTGCTCGTGTCGCTCAAGGCCGAGCCCATCTTCGCCATGACCATTCCTGGCAAGGTCTCCGCCTACCTGTCGGCCGGCAAGCCGCTGCTGGCGATGCTCGATGGCGAGGGCGCCAAGGTGGTGGAGGAAGCAGGCGCTGGGCTGACCTGCCCTGCCAGCGACAGCGCCGCACTGGCCCGTCAGGTGAGCCTGCTGGCCAGCATGTCCGAGCAGGAGCGTCTCGCCATGGGCTTGAAGGCGCGGGCGTATTGCCGCTCCCAGTTCCACCGCGACACGCTGATTGGCCAGCTCGAACAATGGCTGCAGGAGGCGAGCCAGGGCTTTCGCAAACAGCGATGAGCAGACCGCGCGTCCTGGTGCTCAACCCTCACTTCCTGCCCGGCAGCAAGGGGGGCGGTTCGGTGACGGCGGTGGTGAGCCTCGTCGCGCACCTGAAGGACGACTTCGACTTCGTCGTTGCCGCCAGCGCGCACGACCTGCACACCGCCGAGCCCTATTCCGCCGCGGCCTGCCTTGAGGCACAGAAAAAAGCCGGCGTCGCGTTGCACCATCTGCCGCGCGGCCTTGCCGGCCTCAGGTCGATGCAAAAGCTGCTGAGCCAGCCGTGGGATCTGGTCTACCTGAACAGCTTCCTGTCGCCGGTATTCACGGCCCTGCCGCTGCTGCTGCGGCGGCTGCGCCGGCTCGACCTGCCCGTGCTTCTTGCGCCCCGAGGCGAGCTCATGAGTGGCGCGCTGATGCAGCGCCGAGCAAAGAAGCTGCTCTACCTGCGGCTGCTGCGAGGGCTGGGCATGTTCCGAGGGCTGCAGTTCCATGCCACCAGCGAGACAGAGCGGCAAGGACTGCGCGACTTCGGCTTCGCTGCTGTCCACCTCGTCGCCGACCTCCCGCCGCGGGCGCAGGCATTGCCGACACCACTCTGTGCTGACGAATCAGCGCCCTTGAAGGTCGTTTTTCTCTCGCGCATCGAGGCCAAGAAGAACCTGTTGTTCGCGCTGGAAGCGCTGGCCAAGGTCACGGCGCCCGTGTCCCTGGACATCGTCGGGCCTATCGGCAATGAAGCCTATTGGGACGCCTGTCGCGAGGCGACGACGCGCCTGCCCGACTGGGTGCACACCCGCTATCTCGGCCCGGTCGACCCCGAACAGGTCGTCGCCACGTTGGCGGACTACGAGTTGTTCCTGTTTCCGACCCGGGCAGAGAACAACGGCTATGTGATCCACGAGGCGCTGCTGGCGGGCTGCTCCCTGCTGATCAGCGATCAAACCCCATGGCGACATCTTGCTGCGGCCGGTGTTGGCGCCGATCTGCCGCTGCAGGTCTCGCAATTCGCACAAGCCGTGGACGCGTTTGCCGCCCTGCCTGCTGGTGAACGGCTTGCGCAGCGCCAGCGCGCTCAAGGCTACGGCGCAGCCAGGCTCAATGCCGAGGCCGACATCGCCGCGATGCGCACGCTGCTCACGCAGGCGGCGTCAGGGCATCGCTAGTGCCCGCCTTGTTCAACCTGCCCAGCAAGGGTTTCTCGACCCATAGGTGCAGCCAGACCCCCGCCAGCACCGCACCCGACAGCATCACGGGGTAGAGCACCCAACCCCAGGTTTGGCCGCGAAGGCCAACCCACATGGCGGCCTTGCATGCCGCGCTGATGAAGGGGTAGTGAACCAGGTAGATGCAGTAGGAAGCGTCGCCCAGCAGTTGCAGCGCGGGATGTCGGCCGAACACGTGGCCGGCGCGCTCCGCGCTGACGAGGCCCAGCACCAGAATCGCCGCGCCGATGCCGAGCCAGAGCGTGGGCTTCAGGCCCGTGGTGACGTCGTACACACAGGCGCCCACGAATACCGCCGCACCCAGAAGCGCCACCATCCGCCCAGGCAGGGCCAGCCGACGCTGATCGAGGACGGCGCACAGCGCACCGGCCAGAAAGAGTGCCAGATAGACGGTGCCGTCAGGCCAGCACAACAGCGCCGCGGCGAGCGCGGCCACGCCCAAGGCCGGATGAAGAATCAGCGCCGCGAACAGCCCGTAGAACACCACCTCCCACTGCAGCGACCAGGCTACCGAAATGACCGGCGCTGATTCCGCCGGCACCAGCAGCAGGGCCCGCACGAGTTCAACCGGCGTCAGTTTGACGATGCCATGGGCACCGGCATAGGCCGCCAGGAAGACGATCCAGTAGATGGGGTAGATCCTGGCGAAGCGCTTCCAGAGAAATCGCCCGATCCGCCGCGGCTGATGGACGTCTCCGCGATGCGCCGACGTGATGATGAAGCCGCTCAGCACAAAGAAGAACTCGACGCCGGCATGCCCGAACGGCGCCAGGAACGCGCTCACGCCGAAGTAGTGCTGGATGGCCAGGCCGAGGTGAAAGCACAGCACCATCAGTGCCGCAATGGCCCGGCCAGCCTGCAGGGACTGCAGCATCTGGCCGTCAGCCGAACATGTGCATTCGGGTCACCATCTCGTGCCAGTCGGGCGAGCGGTAGCCGGTGGCGGCCTCGAAACGACCGGCGTTCAAGGACCTGTCCAGGACGGGAAGCGGTTCGGCGTTGATCGTGTTGCCGCGGTCGTAGACGCGAGCCACCATCTGCAGCAGCTCGTACTTGCTGATGGCCGGCCCGGCCACATGGTAGATACCGCGCAGCTCCGGGTTGGGCAGCACGAACTCCTGGATGACGCGGGCGAGTTCGACCGTCGGCAGCGCCGAGAAGATGGCGTTGCTGAAGCCAGACACCGTACCGGACTGGGCCAGAAACCACCCCAGCAGGGCATGCGAGGTGTGGAGCTCATGGCCAATGATGGACGTCCGCAGCGTGACGGCGTTCTCATAGTCCACCTCGCCCATGAGCTTGCTGCGACCGTAGAGGTCGGCGGCGTCCGGGATGTCTGACTCGGCGTAGTTGCCGGCGGCGCCCGAGAACACGCAGTCCGTGCTGATGTGGACGAGTCGTGCGCCGTGATCCTGCGCGAGCCGGGTGAGGCGATGAGGAAGCAATGCGTTGATCGGAATCGTCAGCGCGGGCGCATCGGCGCCGGCCAACTGCTTGACGATGCCGATGCAGTTGATGATGACGTCCGGACGCGCTTCGGCCAACAGCCGCCGCATCGCGGACAGGTCGCCGGCATCTTCGCAAGCAATGAACGATGCGGACGGCGCGCGCGCCCTCAGGCCCTCGACCGTTTCGACACGCCGCACAGCGCCAACGACGGCATAGGACGGGTCTTGCGAGAACCAGCGCAGCACGGCGTTGCCCAGCATGCCATTGGCGCCGAGAACCAGGAGTCGCTTGAGGGAATGCGTCATGAGCAGGATGCCTTCAAACCACCAGACCGCGCACAGCCGTTTCCCAGTCGAGCTTCATCTCGACGAGGCGGGCAGCCAGGCGGGGTGGGGCCTCGGCCACGGTCGCGAGGCCATCGACGAACGGGCGCCCACCGGCGGCCGTCGGGCGCATGGCGCGAGCCAGGACATAGCGGATGCGCGCCTGTCTCAGCGTCCTTCGCTCGCGAACGACCGCGGCCTGCAATGCAGGCAACGGCGTGCCCAGCATTTCGGCAGCTTCTGACGTCGCCTGCGCGATCTCCGATTTGAACTCCGGGTGACGCATGCTGCACGTGCCCAGCAATCGCACGAAGTTGAACTCGGTCAGGGTCGAGGGTGCCAGGTGCTTCAAGGTTTCGAGGGCGGCGTGCGCCCAGACGGTTTCCACCGAAAAGAACTTGGGCACCCCCGGGCTCCAGCCCGAGGCGACAAAGCTGCTGGTCTGCGACTCGGCGCTGAGTTGGCCCTTGTGGGTGTTCATCGCACTGCGCCCGGTATTGCTGCCGCCGGAGGCGCCCGGGATGGACAAGGGGAAGTCAACGACCAGGAATCGATCGGCATAGGCCGCCAGGCCCACGGCGCCGGAGACGTCGGGGCTCGAACCATGGAAGTACTGCCCTGAACGCTCGCGAATGCGGTCCATCAGCGTGCGGCGAACGACGCCGTGATAGATCTTGGGCAGGCCGTCCGTGCCCTGCGCGGCTTCGCGCAAAGCCAGGGCCAGCGCCTCGGAAGCCAGGCAAACCTTGCCACCGCCCATCTGCTTGGCGAAATACAGCCTGGAGGCGTGCCTGGCGCCGAAATGGCGTGAGCGGAAGTCCGGCCAGACATAGTTGGCCACCACATTGGGCGCGATCAGGTCGACGCGCTTTTGATGAGCCCACTGCGTCGCATCAAGCAGCGCACCGGAAATGGTGTCGTCATCCCCGATCAGGCACAGGTATTCGCCCTTGCTGGCTGCGACGGCGGCGTTGTGGTTGCCGGTCATGTCCAGCTTCTGCGCAGGCCTGAAATAGTTCAGGCGCGGGTCACGGCCCCGCGGGTGTTCCGCCACCCAGCGCGCCAGTTCGCCGTCGGTGCTGGTGTCGCTGACCACCAGTTCGAGCCTCTCGTCTCCCTGGCTGAGCACCGACTCGATCGCATGCATCGCGTAGCGGGCACGATTGTGCGTGGGTATCACAACAGACAAAAGCGGCGGCATGGGGTCGTCAGAGCGGATCAAGGCTGGGCATTGTCTTAGATCGCTGCCGCAGGGCATGCACAGCGCCGATCACGCAAAGCACGCTCACCAGCAGCCAGGCAGATATCCGCAACGCCGAGTTGGGTAGCAGCAGCCCCACGAAACCGAAGGGGGTCAGCATCAGCAGGGCGAGCGCCCGCCTGTCGAACAGCCGCCCGCCTCCGTGCAATGGCAGGCGCTGCGCCGCCACGACCAGCAACACGGCATCGAGCACCACGCGCGCCAGCCAGACCCAGGCCGCGGCCTCAATGCCCAGATGAGACGCAGCCCAGGCCAGCGCCACGAGGAACAAAGGCAGTTCGAGGAGATGAAGCTTGGCCGTCGTCGCGGCCTGCCCGGCGCTTTGCAAGGCGGTGTAGGGCAGTTGGGCCAACCCGGTCACGAACATGCCGAGCGAGAAGATCAGCAGGCAGCCTTGGGCCTCGGTCGCAAACGCGGCACCAAGCCAGATCGACAGCAACGGGCCGGCAAAGGTGGCCAGACCCAAGGTGATGGGCAGCAGGACCAGACTCAGGCCGAGCACTGCCTGCCTGCACAGGCGCGCGGCGTCCTGCTCGCGCTGCGCGATCTGCGCCGCCAGCGCCGGGAACAGCACCGCCGTCAGTGCGCCGGGCAGGATCCAGAGCTTCATCACCAGCTCCTGCGGCGTGGCGTAGTAGGCGAGGGTCGCCAACGGTACGAACAGGCCGACGATGAAGCGGTCCGCATAGCCCATCAGGGGGCCCAGCAGGTTGCTGACCAGCAGCCACCGGCTGGAGCGCAGCAGCGAGCCCAGCAGCTCGCGTCGCCAAGTGACTCGACCGCGCAGTTGCGGCAACGCATACCAGGCGGCAACACCGTGTGCCACTGCGCCGAGCAACCTGCCGATGGTGAGCACGGCAGCGATCGCTGTCAGATCGGGTCCGTACAGGTGCAGCACGGCGACAGGTGCGGCAAAGGTCCAGACCCCCATGGGCAATCGGATGCCATTGACGAGGCCGAAAGCCCCGCAGGCTTCCAGCATGCCGCGCAGGCCGGCCGTCCCGATCACCAGAGGCAGGGCCAGGGCCATCCATCGCAGGCTGACCAGCGCCTCGCCGACATCGGGCAAATCGCGCAGATTCCCCACGAGCCAAGGCGACAGCAGGTACAGGGCCGATCCGGCGGCCAGCCCGACGCCGCCCATCAGGATCAGCGCTGTGACACACAGCGGCCCCACCAGCGCGTCCTCGCCCTTCTCCAGCACGACGGCCAGGCGCAGCGTCAGCGCACGCGCCAAACCCAGATCGAAAAGGCCGAAATAGCTGACCAGCGCCCAGATCAGTGTCAGCAACCCGAAACGCGCCGTGCCCAACCCCGCCAGCAGGACGGGAATCGCAAACAAGGCCACCAGCAGCGGGGCACCAAGTCCGATCAGGTTCAGCAGGGAATGTCGGACGATTCTCAAGGCGGGCCTCAGGGCGCGCGATTGTAGGTGGCGGGTCGGCGGCAGCCGGCTCGGCGGGCGTCGCCTGATAACATGGGCCCCCTGCTCCAGGCCCGGGGCAACTCTCCCGATCCAGCCATGTATTTCTGCCGCCAAGTGCTTCTGGTTGTGCTGCTATTGCTAGCAAGCATGGCACCGGCCTATGCCTATATCGACGGGGGCTCGGCCCACCTGATCATCCAGGGCCTGATTGCG
The DNA here is from genome assembly GCF_054049415.1 of Roseateles sp. P5_D6. Classification (NCBI taxonomy): domain Bacteria; kingdom Pseudomonadati; phylum Pseudomonadota; class Betaproteobacteria; order Burkholderiales; family Sphaerotilaceae; genus Roseateles; species Roseateles sp. P5_D6. Next base: position 80,098 of record NZ_JBFUMK010000021.1, read on the forward strand.
GCGGCTGTCGGACTCGTCTACTACATCCGCAATCCTCGCGAGATCTGGCGCGCCCTCAAGCGGCGTTGGAATCGGGACCGCTCCTGATGCGTGTGAGCTTCCGGGATCCCGACGGCAACGTCGAGGATGACGGGCAGCAGGTCTGGCGAAGAGTTCAAGCGCATGCCGCAGCGCCAACCGCCGAGCTGCTGACCAGTGCGCTGTTTGCCGAGCTCGTCCGGGACGGCCTGCTGATCGGGGTGCAGGAGCAACATCCTCAGCCAGATGGCGGCCTGCTGCTGCTGCATCGCCGCGTCGAGATGCCGACCTATGCCTTCGAGTGGACGCCGGCCATGTTGGCGGATGCCGCGCGGCTGACGCTGGAGATCCAGCGGCGCGCCTGGACTGCGGGCTGGACCCTCAAGGATGCGGCCACCAGCAATGTGCTGTTCGAAGGCTGCCGGCCCGTCTTCTGCGACCTGCTGTCACTGCAGCGGCGCCAACCGGCCGATCCGCCGGGATGGCTGGCCTACGGCCAGTTCGTGCGTCATTTCGTGCTGCCCCTGCTGGCCGTGGCCGAGCTGGGCCGCACGCCGCGAGACGTCTTCCTGGCTCACCGCGACGGCCTGCGCGCCGCCGAGATCGCGCCCTTCATCCCTTGGTACGCCCATTTGGGGCTGGCGATGTGGCTGCATGTGCGACTGCCCGCACGGCTGGAGAGACGCCGCATTCGCCGTGACCAGAAGGCGTCGGGCGCAAGCAAGGCGAGCGGCGCTGACGGCACTCCCTGGCTGCTGGGCAACCTCGGGCGCTTCGTCGACCGCCTGGAGTCCCACGGCAGAGGCCTCAGCACCTGGAGCGAATACACGGGCAACCGCGATCACTACCTGGCAATCGAGCTGACGGCCAAGCGCAAGGCCATCGAGCAACTGGTGGGCGAAGGCCGCTATGCACGCGTGCTGGACATCGGCGCCAACAGCGGCGAGTTCTCGCTGATCGCAGCGCGCGCTGGCAGCCAGGTGCTGGCCTTGGACGACGACGTCAACGCCTTGCACGACCTGCACCGCCAGGCGCGCGAACTGAGCCTGCCCATCCAGTGCCTGCATGCCAACTTTGCGCGACCCACGCCCGCGACAGGCTGGCGCCTCGCGGAAACGCTGGGGTTGCCGCAGCGTTTTGCGGGCCGGTTCGACCTGGTGCTGGCACTGGCCGTGATCCATCACCTGACCGTGACGGAGCGCCTGCCGACGGCGCAGCTCTTCGAAGTGCTGGCCGACTGCTGCCGTGACACGCTGCTGCTGGAATTTGTGCCTCGAGAAGACCCGCGCTTCGTCGAGCTCGCAGGGCCAAACATGGGTCTGTACCAGCATTGGGATCTGGCCTTCGTGCTGGGCTGCGCCGAACCGTGGTTCGAGCTGCAGGACCAGCAGCAGATCTCGGAACATCGCACGCTGTTGCGCCTGCGCCGCCGCGGCGCGCACGCGCCATGAGCTTGGGCAAGGCGCAGCTCGGGCCTGCCGCGCGTCAGGCGCTGCGCTATGCCTTGCTGAGCTTCATCAGCCTCGGCGCGATCGGCGTGGGCGACGTGATCCTGCGCTACACCTACTCGCTGTATCTGTCGTTTCAGCCGGCCAGCTTCCTGCGGGAAGGCCATCTGCTGCTGGTGGCGGTGGCGCTCTTCGGCGCGCTCGGCGGCTGGCTGGATAGGCCGGATCGCGCCTTGCATGCCACCGCCCGAATGGCGCGCGCATTGCTGCTGACGCTGGTCTTCGTGGCGCTGTTCCAGGTCTTTCGCCAATCGCTGGCCACCTCCCTGCCCTTGCCTGGTTGGGCCAAGGCCGGCGCCATGGTCGGCTGCGCCATCGCTGCGGCCCTGATCGCTTGGCGCACGCGCCCAGAGTCGGCTGCGCGGCTGGGCAACGCGGCCTGCCTGGCCATGCTGACGCTGTTCGCGCTGCAGCCAGGCATGACGGGCTATCTGCTGGGCACCTTCTCGCCTCAAGCGCGTGACCATGCGCCCGCGGCGCAGGCAGCTCCCGCCCCGCGGCGCACCATCGTGATCGTGTTCGATGAATGGGACATGGAGATCTCAGAGCGCGAAGGACTCTTCAAGCGAGAGGCAATGCAGGGTCTGCTCAAGCAATCCTTCTTTGCCCAGAACGCCTTGCCCGCGGGGCCGAACACGCTGGAGTCCATTCCAGGCATGCTGTTCGGCCGGCCCTTCGGTGAAGTCGAGCTCGGCGGCAAGGCGTCGCTGCGCAGCAAGAGCGGCGAAGTCTGGAGCCCCGAAACCCCGCAGCTCTTCAGCGACCTGCAGGCCCGCCACATCAGCCACGCGGTCATTGGCTACTACCACGACTACTGCGCGCTGGTCACGACGGCGCACACCTGCCATGCCGAACCCGTCCAGTTCTTCCAGGGGTGGAAGGCCCAGCTCGAGCGGGTGTTCAAGCGCAGCGGGCAGTTCGACTTCCCCTACTCGGTGTTCCTGCAGCAGTGGCATGCGACCTATACCCGCCTGCACGAGGAAGCCCTGCAGGCTGTGGAAGACCGCGCCAACGCGATGGTCTGGATCCACATCAACGTGCCTCATCCGCCCAGCGCCGCGGCGCACCGCGCGCCGCGTGACCTGCGCCAGGACTACCAGGCCAATCTGGCGTTGACCGCCGAGATGATCGAAGAAGTGCGCCAGCGGCTCACAGCCCAGGGCGACGAGGCGACGCTCGTGCTGACGTCCGACCACTGGCTTCGGGAGCGCGAGCTGTGGTCGGCCATGTACGAGCAGCAGCGCGGCCCGGGAAGCGGGAGCGCCGGCAAGTCGTCCGACCAGCGCGTGCCGCTGATTGTCTGGTTCAGCGGCAGCACGCCGCCTGTGCAACACCAGCCACCGGTCAGCGCGCTGGCGACGCGCAACCTCGTCCTTGCGCTGCAGGACGGCAGCGTTCGCTCACCGCAGGACGTGGCCCGCTTCTTCGCGCAGCAACCGGCGCCCATGCCGCCGCGCTCAGGCGGCGCCGGCGTTCATTGACGTGATCGCCATCATCACGGCGACCATCAGCACACCGATCACGGCGCCGATAAGCAGGATGGCAATCGGCTCGATCAGGGCCATGGCCCGCTTCTGACGTTCCCGCGCCGCCTCGGACTGCATGCTGCCCAGCGAGGTCAGCATCGCGTCCAGGCTGCCAGCGCGCTCGCCCACCTTGATCAGGTTCAGCCGCGCCGCCGGAATCCAGGCCGAATGGCGCAAGCTGTCGTACAGCGTTCGTCCATGTTCGAGCTCGCGGGTCGCAGAGGCGATCACCAGCGAAAACTCGCGCAGCTGCAGCGCACCGCGCGACAGCTTCAGTGCGTCAAGCAATGGCACTCGGTTGCGCAGCATGGTGCCCATCAACAGCGCCCACCGCCCCACTTCTGCGTCGCGCAGCCAGGGGCCAAGCACCGGCGCCGCAGCGGCCCATTCGAGCAGCGCACGTCGAAAGCTCGCCCGTGCGAAAAGGGTCACAAGCAAAGCCGCCACGATGCCCACGCCCAGGCCGAGCGCCAGCACATGGGCCTTCATGTACACGGCCGTCTCGATCACCCAGACCGAGAACTCGGGCATCTGCCGACGCGCGCCTCTGAGCAGCGGCGCGAATCGCGGGATGACACCGATGAAGATGATCAGCACCGCGAAAAGGCCCGCCACCACCAGGATGCTCGGATAGACCATCGCGTTGCGCAGCTCCTGCCCCATACGGCGGGACACGTCCAGCTGTTCAGCGCAATCGCTGAGCGCGGTGGCCAGGTCGCCGCTGGCTTCACCCACGCGCACCACCGTCATCAGATGCTCGGCCAGGCCCAGGCCGCTGGACTGCAAAGCGTCGTGCAGGCTGCCGCCCTCGCGCACGGTGCGGGAGGCACGCGTCATGACATCGCCCATGGCGCCACCGAAGTGGCCGCTCGCTAGCGACACCAAGGCCTCGTCCAGCGAGACGCCGGCGGCCAGCAAGGTGGCCAGCTCGCGCAACATCACGACCTTGTCTGCCAGCGTCAGGCGTTTAGGCGTGCGGCCGGCACGGGGCAGCGCTGCCTCGGGCGGTGCGTCCAGGGCCTTCAGCGCCAGCGGCGTGAGCCCCTGGCGCAGCAGGTCGCGCGCCGCCTGGGCCGAGTCCCTCGCCTCGATCTGGCCGCTGACCATGTGGCCGGCGGCGTCTTGCGCGCGGTAGCTGAAGCTGTCCATCACCCGCCGTGCTCGCTGGCGGCGCGCAGCACTTCGTCCAAGGTGGACAGGCCACGCGCGCTCTTGATCAGCCCGTCATCCACCATGGAGCGCCGCCCGTCGGCATCGGCCATGGCCAGCAAGCGCTCCGAGCTGCCGCCCTGTGCGATCTCGTGCTGCATCGCCGCGCCGACCGTCACCAGTTCATAGATGCCGACACGGCCGCGGTAGCCCGTGCCGCCGCAGATGTCGCAGCCACCGGCGGCAAGCCAGGCGGGCTCATCGGGCACATCGTGCAGCGCCGGCAATCGGTCGCGCAGCACCTGCCAACGATGCTGCAGGCTCGCAGCCTCGGGGTGAGGCTTGGCGCAATTGCTGCAGAGCCGGCGGATCAGGCGCTGCGCCATCACGGCCCGCAGCGCAGCCGCGACCAGATAGGGCTCGATGCCCATGTCGACGAGCCGGTTCACGGCGGACAGCGCGTCGTTGGTGTGGACCGTCGCGAGCACGAGGTGGCCGGTCAACGCGGCCTGGATCGCGATCTCGGCGGTCTCGCGGTCACGGATTTCGCCAACCATGATGACGTCCGGATCGTGCCGCAGGATGGAGCGCAGCGCCCTGGCGAAGGTATAGCCGATTTCGGCCTGCGTCTGGATCTGAACGACGCCCGGCAGCCGCAGCTCGACGGGATCCTCGACCGTGATCAACTTGCGAACGCCATCGTTGATGTGCGAGAGCGCGCTGTAGAGCGTGGTGCTCTTGCCCGATCCGGTCGGGCCGGTCACGAGCACCAGACCATTGGGCCAGCCCAGCCACTGCTCGAACAGGGCACGGTGGTCAGACTCCATGCCGATGCGATGCATGCCGATATCGCCGCGCTCCTTGGGCAGCAGGCGCAGCACCAGCGACTCGCCATGCACGGCCGGAATGGCGGAGATGCGGATATCGACTTCGCGGCCCGCCACGCGCGTGGAGATGCGACCGTCCTGCGGCAGGCGCCTTTCGGCGATGTCCAGGCCGCCGATCAGCTTGATCCGCGAAGCGATGGCCGGGTAGCGGTCCATGCCCAGGCTGCTGCGCGTGTGCAGCACGCCGTCCACACGAAAGCGCAGCGTGCATTCGCGCTCACCGGGCTCGATGTGGATGTCCGAGGCGCGCGCCTCGAGTGCCTGGGCCAGCGTGTTGTTGACGAAGGCCACGACCGGCGCGTCTTCAGCCAGCTCTCGCAGGCTGCGCGCATCCGCGCCCACAGAGTGGGGCGATGCGCGCAGGCGCTGGGCCCACATTTCAGCATCAGCGGGCAGCAGCAGATGCCAGCGCAGCGCACTCACGTGCGGTTCGCCGGCCAGCGCCTCCGCCACGTCCACGTCCAGCGGATCGGCGCTGGCCACGCAAAGGCCTTCGTCGTCCCGCCACAGCAGCACATGGCGATCCAGCCACCAGCTCGCGGGCGTGCCCAGCTTGGCCATGCCGGCTCGCATGGCGTCTTCGTCCAGCGCGTTGGCAAGGAGCAGCGGGTAGCCCAGTTGCTCGGCCAAGGCGGCGTAAAGCACTTGCATGGACACCGCGCCCAGGCGGACCAGGATTTCTCCGAGCCGCCCGCCCTTGCTGGCTTGCACCAGCAGCGCGTTCTCCACTTCAGCCGCCTTGACTGTGCCGCGCTCGATCAGCAGTTCGCCGATCAGCTTGGACGAGCTCACTGGCCCGCCTTCCCAGCCGGCGGCTTGGCGATCAGATCGAGAATGGGGCGGTTGGGCGCAACAGACCCGTCAGGCTTGGTGGCCGTGTCGGCCCACCCCCCCAGCTGCTTGCGGAAGGCCGCGGTCATGGCCTCGGCTTCGCTGCTGTCGTTGAGGATGTAGGGCGTGATCAGGATCACCAGCTCACGGCGATTGCCGCCACTGGTACGGGTGCTGAACAGGTTACCGATCAGCGGAATGTCCTTGAGGAACGGGATGCCCGCGCTGCCCTGGCTGGTGTCGTTCGAGATCAGGCCGCCCATCATCACGGTGGCTCCATTGCGCAAGGTCATCTTGGTTGACAGCTTGCGCGTGCTGAAGGTCGGCGAGGTGTTGACGCCCGTGTTGGTCGCAGCAGCGGCGCTGACCTCCTGGTCCACCTCGATGTCGACCTGATCGCCGGAGTGGATGACCGGCTTGACCTTCAGGATGACACCCGTGCTGCGGTACTGGACCGTCTGCAACACGCCCGTCTGGGTCGGCGTCGTGATCGTGCCCGTCGTGGTCTGCTGGCTCGTGATGATGGGCACTTCCTGGCCCACCTGGATGATCGCCTGCTCACCATTGCGAGCCTGCACACGGGGGCTTGAAAGGATGGTGGCCTGGTTCGTCGAGGCCAGTGCGTTGAGGGCTGCCTTCACGCTGCCTGCGGAGTCCAGCAGGCGGAAATTGAAGCCTGAGTTGCCGATGCCGGTGCCGCCCTGGGTGCCGAAGCGGCCGATCTTGCCGTTGCCATAGTCATGACTGGCCAGCCATTCGATGCCGAGCTGGCTGCTGTCGATGGTCGACAACTCCGCAACAGTAACCTCGATCAGCGCGGCCTTGGCGGGACGGTCCAGCATCTGCAGCAGCGAGCTGATCTGCGAATATTCTTCGGGCTCGGCCTGGAAGATCAGCATGTTGCTGGACTGGTCGACCACCACCGATGTCAAGCGTGGCGCAGCGGTGCTGCCCGACGAGGCCGTGCTGCTCTGACTCTGAGCCGGTGCCGCGCTGACTCGCCCACGGCTGCTGCTGAGCAGTTGATCCAGCGTCTTGGCCAGGTCGCCGGCATCCTTGTGCCGGACCTGGTAGGTGAAGAAGTTCTTGCCGACGCCGCGCTCACTGGGCTTGTCCAGCGTGCGCGCCCATTGCTCGACGTGCTTGAGCACTTCGTCGCTGACCGCAAAGACATAGACCGAGTTCACTGCCGAGACCGGAAGCAGCGTAACGGGATAGCGGATGCCCTGCTGTGGACCCAGCGGCGCCACGGCGTAGCCCTGCGCGGTCAGCACCTCGACGAGGCGCTTGGCCAGATCGTCGACCGACAGGTAGGCCGGCGTCAGGGCGATGCTGCGGCGCCCGCTCATCAGCGGCTGGTCCAGCATGCGGATCGCCTCGAGCGCCGCCTGCATGTTGTCCGGCGTGCCATTGAGCAGCAGCGCATTGCGGGCGACGTCCTCCTGGATGTTCACGCGATTGGCGAACAGGGTCTTGAGCCACATGGCGACCTCGTTCTGCCTGACCGACCTCATTTCGACGAGCTGGTAGACGGGCCGCAACGGCAGCGGGGTGTCGGGAAGGGCGTCACCGCGGCGGATCTCGGGCAGATTGCCGAGCTGGGCGTTGTCCGGCAGCACGCGCACCAGGCCGCCCACGTCGACAACGGCGATCTGGTAACTCTTCAGAAGCAGCTTGATCGCCGTCTCGAGCTGCGCCGCGCTTTGCGAAGCGGGTGCACGGAACGTCACCAGATCCTTGCGGGCGACCACCGCCGGATCGATGTTGACGTTGCGCTTGAGCATCTCGGTATAGACGATCTGCACGAAGTTCGGCAGCGGCACCTGCTGCAGGTTGATCGCTCCGACCTCATCACCCTGCCGGCTTGCGATGTCGGTGCTGACCTTGGCATCTGCGGCGCTGCGCTTGGCTGCATAGTTGCTTGAAGCAACTGCCGGGGGCGACGGAAGATCATTGACCCGCATGCTCGATGTCGGGGTCTCGGCAGATCCAAAGGGCGAGGAGGCGGCGGCTTCGGGGCTGGCCGTTGCCAGGGGCGCCGGGACGATGGGCGCCAGGGGCGCGCAACCCGACAGGGCTGCCACCAAGGTCAAGAAGGTGCGCCTCCAGAAAGCCGGTACCGGCCTGGCTCTCAGGGATTCATTCACGATTTTCAACTCCAAAGGTCTCGCGTTTCTTTCCGAGACGCACGTGTACTTGGTTGCCATCGATCAACTCAATGACATGCCCGCTCGGTAACTTTTCGCCGACCTTCAAACGCTCGGCAGGCTTGCGATCACCCTCATACAAAACCAGCACGCCACCCACCTTGCCTTGGCCATAAATGCCCGCGAGGCGCCATCGCGGCGCTTCTTCCTGCGCACCGGGTGCGCTGGCCGCCTTCGCCGCACCCCATTGCGCAGAGGTCGCGACGATGGCAGCCCGGGTCGACGAACCATCAGCCTTCGGCAGCGCCGGCAGTTGCCAGGCATCGCGGCGCGCCTGCACGGGAGCCGGCGCCTTGTAGGCTGTCGTCTCCCCAGCGAACCAGCCGAGCAGCACGACGGCCACGGTCAGCAGCAGCTTGTTGCGTAACGTCATCATCTCAGGAAGCCTTCGCCTGCTCGCGATACAGAACGCGTACTTCGATCTCGGCCCGAGGTGGAGCAGCCTGAGGGCGCAGGCGCAGTGTGTCAACGATAATCAGTTGGGGCGACTGGCTGACCTCGGACAGGAAGCCCGTCAGTGCCACGCGATCGCTCATGTCCACGATCAACCGTACGCGCAACGGGCGTGCGCCATCGCTGGTTGGCTTGGTGTCACCGGCAACGATGCTCAGCTCGCGAATCGTCAGGCCCGCCTTTGCAGCCATTTCGCGCAATCGGTCCTGCAGCGTGGCCTCGGCCTGGCCCTGACTGGCGGCGGTCCAAAGCAGCGCCCGCGCGCTCTCGAGCTGCGTGCGCGCATCCTCGGCACGCTGCGGCCAGACCGTTTCCGATCGCAGCGAACTCAGGCGCTGCATCTGGGCCTGGGCTTCGTCGCCTTCCGCGCGCCATGCGGCCGCCTGGTCTTGCGCCAGCAGCGAGAACCAGATCCAGAGCGTGGCGAGGATCATTCGCACGCCCCAGCGCAGGCGCGCATTGCCCATCCACTCCCGGCGAGCCTGGAGCCAGGCTTCACCCAGCGTGGCCTGCAGGTTCTTGGCTGTATCGACTTTCACTGCTTCGTCCCTGCACTGCCGGGCGGTGTAGGCGGCGCACCTTCGCCGCTCAGGCGCTGCAAGCCGGCATCGGCACTGCTGCGCTGGGGCGGCGACACGGACGACAGCTTCATCTGCAGGTCAAGGCCAGCACGAGGCTGTCCATCTCGCGCTTCGGAGACCTGAGTGAACCAGCCACCCGCCTCCAGTCCAGCGATGACCTTGCTGCGCGAGACATCGGCCGGCAGGTCCAGCACGACACGGACTTCCATGCCCTGGATATCGGCTTCCCGGATGAGGCCCGTGCTCGGTAGCAGTCGCAGCAACTCCTCGAGCACCTCAAGGGGGCGCGGCGCCTGCAAAAGCGAAATCAGTGCTGCACTCTGGTCTGCCGAGGCCAGGGCCTTGTCACGCGCCGCCAGCACCGGTGCAACCCCGACTTTCAGTTCCGCGAGCGCAAGCTGCGCCTGACGGCGTGCCTCGAAGCTGTCCCAAAGCGCTCGCGCGGACATGGCGCCGAACCCGATCAATACCAGGGCCAGGACGCCGACCAGCACCCGCTCGTTGCCCTGACCGACCTGCCCGAGCTGATCGGCAGAAACCGGAAGGCGACCAGGTTTTTGCCAATTGGGCGATTCAAGCTCAGGGGCGGTGCTCGCCGAGCCCGCCCAGCCAGCCTGCCGCAGGAATAGCGACCATTCCTGAGCGCTAGGCCGAGTCGCCCACCAACGGGTGACCCGCAGCACGCCAGCCTTCCAGGCCTGGCCTTCGAATCCGTCGAGCGCCTGCACCATGCGCACCCCTTGCGAGTACGCTTCTCGCGCCAGGGTCTCAGGCAACCAGGCTGGGTTCTTCACCGCAACTTGGTCAAGGCGATGCTTCTCGATGGCAAACGCCTGCGCGACCGCCCCCTGCCAACTGATCAAATACTGCGCATCCGGCAGCGGCTCCCAGGCAGCCAGTTGGGCTCGCAAGGCGCCCAGCCGGTCTGCCTCGGGCAGCTCGGAAAGGTCGAATGCACGGTGACGGATCACTCCGCGCGAGATCAAAGTTAGCCCTCGCGCCTGCGCGCCCTGCGCACCGAGTTCCAGCCGGTCACAAAGAAGGCGGGGCAGACGGAGCGGGTCGAGCGAGGTCTTTGCTCGCGTCAGGAAACTTGGCGGCGGCTTGATGGGCATCAGGGGCGGCGAATCGATCCGACGGGCGAACTTCTTGGATCAGCCAGGGCGCGTAGGCCCCCGTCGGCAGAATCGAAAGAGTGTATTCGACCGCCATCGGCAGTCCGGGGGCCCACAACTGAACACGCAGCTCGTTGCTGGCATGGAAGTGCACGCTTTCGTCAGTGGGAAACGGAATGCCCGTTGCTGCGATTGCAGCAGTGGCATCGACAAACGGAGCCGTTCTTCTCAGTCGGTCGAAAAGATTCCATTGATCTGCGGATACTTTGGGCCAAAGCGCTCGAAGCAAATCCAATGGCGCTGTATTTGGATTGAACGAATCATTTCTCATAACGTTCGTCCATGAAACCATCCGCTGGCGCAACTGTGGATTTGTCGCCCAAACTGGCATCAGCGCAGTTTCATCGGTGGAAAGTATCCAGTCGTTGCGCGGCGGCGCCAGGCCGACGGCCGCATAGTCAGGCGCCTCGGCACCGTTGAGCCGCTTCAGGGAGTCGGTGTCGGTGTAGTCCAGCAGGATGTCGATCATGGCGCTCGCCTGATCCAGGGAAGCCCCGGCGCCGATCAATGCGGCAAGCCAACGTTCGCGCTGCGGCACGTTCAAGGACAGCAGCCCGCGAGCGTCCTGCACCCGGATCCAGGCGCCATTGCGCATTTCGTAGCTCCGATTGTCCAGCGCAAGTGGCTGCTCATCGGCGAATCCAGAGGACGCCAGGCCGAAGGGCCGCGTGCTCAACCAGAACAAGGCCCGAGCCTTTGCGCTTTCTACCAGCAGCCGTCCCTGTGCCAGGTTCTGCATCGAGGTTGCCTGCTGTCGCAATGCGTCCACGCGCAAAGCGAAACGCGTGGCGACGAAAGCCACCAGTGCCAGCGAGGCGATGACGAAGATGAGGACGTAGCCGCCCTCACGTTGAGAGACTCTTGAAGACTTCATCAAGGGAGCTTGGAGAGTTCGATCCGCTTGCCCAGCCGCTCGGAGGATGCCTGCAGAGCTGCGACAAAGAGCACTGCTTCAGCGTCGCCATGAACTGCAATGGCTCGGGGGATCAGCTGAGCATTCGGCACCTTGAGCGGCCATTCACTCAGCCACGCTCCGCTCTGGTCCAAATAACTAAAGTGGCCTGCATTACCTTTCCAGCGCGCCAGCACGGCCGTTTGCACGCGCTTCTCAACTGGGCCCACGTCCATCGTGAGTTCCGTCTGGTCCGTGGATTGGCTATAGGTCATCGACAGCGTCACCGGCATAGGCCCAGCCGGTTCGACCATCGGCAGCAGACTGCTGATGCCCTGAACCTTGCGCGGGCCGCCCAGCACTTCATCCGCAGTGCCAGGCTCGCCGGCTCGCAAGCCTTCCAGGGACTGCTGCAGCCATAGCACGTGCAGCCGCTCGAGCCGTGGCTGCAACTGACCGGTGCCGAGGCGCCGCTCCAACTGCCCGAGCTGAAACAGGCCCTCGGCCATCAGCGTCGCCACCATCGCGGCGATGACCAGGGTGACCAGCGTCTCCAGGAGCGTCAATCCATGCTGGTGACGGCCGGCGCTCATGGCGGCTCCTCGCCGCGCCGCCTCGCTTGCACGTTCAGCGCATTCAGCCCAGGCTGCTCAAGGCTGAATTCCACGTGCGTGCCGGTCGACTCCTCGGTGCTCACGACGTCCAGCCGGTACAGGCCCACTTCCCAAACCGGGCTCTGGCTTCCACCAAAGGGCAGGCTGTGGCGCAGTGGCTCTATCAGTTCCGAACTCCAGCGCACGAGCACGGCGCCAACGCGCCTCTCCCCTTTAGGTTCGACAAATGGATTGATATTGGTGACCAGTCCCACCGTTGTCAGCTGCAAAGCTGCGCGGGCCTGCGCATCTTCAATGCGCCGGACGTCGGTCAGGTTCTGGCCGATCCAGGCGAACAAGGCCAGCCCGGCGCTGGCCAGGATGACCAACGCGATGATCGCCTCCAGCAGGCCGAAGCCGCGTTCATGCGGTTTCATACCCGACGGTTTCAGCCCTGCACGTCGCCAGTGACGGCCATGACGCGCCACACCACCGGCGGTGCGCCACGTTTGCCGAACCGAATCTCTCCAGCGCTCGCAGCGCCCGTCGGACCGTAGCGCAGCGGCGCTGAAAGCTCGATGACCACATCTGTCGGAATATCCGGTACGAGCTCTCTCACAGACGACGCGTCCAGATTCAAGGCGCGCCCCTCATGAAAGGCCCGCAGAGGCAGATTCAAGAGTTGTGCGCGCAGATCGTCCTGCCAGGCGCGCTGGCGCGCCGCCTCCAACCACCTCACCCCCGATGGCGCGACGAGCCCAGCAGCCAGGGCGATCAGCACAAGGACGACGAGCATCTCCAGCAAGGTGAAGCCGCGAAACGCGCGCACCTTGCTGGGGTGGAGACAAGTGCTCACTGAGCAGCCGGAAGAACACCCACGTCAGCCGCGTCGCCCGTGCCGCCGCGCTTGCTGTCGGCTCCCAGGGAGAACAACGCAAACGGCTGGCCGTCAGCGCCGGGCACGGCATATTGATAAGGTTGGCCCCAGGGATCTTCGGGGAGCGCGCCGTCCAGATACGGCCCGCGCCAACGGCTGGCCAAGGCCGGCTCCGGGGGGGGCTTTGTCAGCAGAGCAAGCCCCTCTTCAGGCAGCGGGTAGCGGCCGATGTCCAGGCGCAGGCTCTCTACGGCACCTCGAAGCATCTTGGCCTGCGTGATCGCCGCGGTGACCTTGGATTGATCGACCTTGCTGAACAGGCGAGGCCCGACGAGCCCGGCTAGCAGGCCAATGATCACGAGCACGACGAGCATCTCGAGCAAAGTGAACCCTGATGGGGCCGCCTTGCGGCTCCGCCCATGCTTGAACAATCTTGACATCTCAGAATCCGCGGCGACTAAAGCCGAGGGATTTTAGGTTGAGCGCATTTCCAACGAATTGCCACCGGCAAATAAAAAGGGCGCCCGAAGGCGCCCTTGACCAATGTCAATTGATCAGTTCGTACCCGGACGCAGCAGCGGGTAGGACGACATGTCAGTCACCTTGCCGGTCGTCGGATCGTAGGTGTACGAGTTGTACACGCCCGAAATCTTGTTGTTCGGGGCAGCGATGATGAACTTCAGGGCGAAGCGCGTGCCGGCGCTCAACGTCGGGCAGACTTCCGAAGCGTTGATGAACAACTGCTTGCCAGCCAAGAGCGAGTATTCAGTTTTACCGGCGCCACACTCCACATCTTTTTCGGTGATTACCGAAGCCAACACAGTCGCATCGGCCGAGTGCTGGCTCGTCAACACGGCACGGTTACCGTTAGTAAGCGGGCCGTAAATCGACGCCAACGGCGCTTGCAGTTCCGTACCGTCGCGGTCGATGGTACCGATCGTGGCAGCAGCGACGTCGGCAGTGGTCGCAGCCGTTGCAGCGGTCACGTCCAGCAGTGCAGTCACCGACTGGGACAGAACCGCGGTGTTACCGGTCACGACGTAGCACAATGCACGCGTTGTGTCAGCCTGGCCAGTCACGGGCAACGTGAACGATGCCGAAGTCTTGCCAGTATTCAGAGTCAGGGCGGTGGGAGCGGTAGCGCAGTCGTCAGTAGACGTACCCAACGTGCCAGCAGCGCCGAAATCGCCAGCGAACGTGACCTTGGTAGTTGCCTGCACCAAATCCTCAAGCTGCACTTGTGTGCCAGCCGTGTTCAACACACCAGTCACGACACCGTAGGTGAAGGAACCGATGCGAGCGGTCAGGAGGTCAGCGGTCGCGGGGGTCGCACCGGTCGTGGTACCAGCGGTAAATTTCTTGAACGACTGCTCAACGGCCGCCGTTGTGTTGTTGGTCGTCAGCGTGAACTTGATACCCGTCGAGAACTTCAACAGGTCGCCAAAATTCCTGTACAGCCACGTCGAGGTGGCGTTAGCGACTGCAGCGACGGCAGTCTCGTACAACGAATACGTCGCGACGACGTTCGCAGCATTGCCGTTAGTCACATTGAGCGAGGGCAACGTGATCGTCAGAGCATCGCTTTGAGCATGGCCCGCGCCGGCTGCAGTCACCTGGTAAATCACGTAACCGTCGCCAATTGCGCCGCCCTGAACGACGATGCTGTTTGCAAACGCAAGCGTGCCGTTGACTACGTTGCCACCTGCTGCAGCGGATGCAAGCTTGGCGCCGCCAAGGTCAACACGAATGTAGCGGTCTTGACCACCACTGACACCGAAGCCAAGCTTCGTCGTGATGGTCTGGCCGGCAGCGATAGCGACGCCGGGAGCCACCGAGCTGTAGTTCAACTCTTTGGCAAACGTACCGGTCGTCACGGCCGTGTCCAGGTTGACCGAGGCAAACGCTCCGCCGCCAACCAGCGCACCGATCGCCAGAGCGGTCGCCTTAAACACAAATTTTTTCATTCGGTGAACTCCACAAGGGTTATGGAAAGAGATCGATGATTCGCGAATCACACGCGTTTAGAAACACGCCGCGGCATTCTAGACCGCGTTTTTAAGCGTTTGTCAATGAAACAGCTCGGCTTCGGGAAAACACGTGAGAACCACACGGCCTGCAGCCGGTCAGCTTAGGCCGTACAGCAGCGGAGTTCATAGTAGTAGCGTCGCGCGAAAGGCTCCTCATGGACTTACGACTTTCGTTGCCAGTGAGAGACACTTCGTACGGGTCACACACTTTGTACGCATGCTTCACGCCATTGACGCGTCAACGCCGCGCGGCTCGACAACGTACTCTGATCCAAGGAGTACCGAAAGAAACCGTCGCACCTCCGCGTCCGAGGAGGGTGGATTTTCACCTTGCGCGACACCTTTTAACCATGCATGAACCGCCGCATGCCGGGGGCCATCGTCAAGCTTGGCAATCAACAGCCGCTTGACCGGAGTCGGCATCGTCGCGTCGGACTCGGACAACAGTTCTTCATAAAGCTTCTCGCCCGGCCGCAGACCGACATATGAGACAGGGATATCGCGCTCGCTATGTCCCGACATGCGGATCAGGTCCTTTGCGAGGTCCGCGATCCGCACGGGCGCTCCCATGTCGAGAACAAAAACCTGCCCTCCCTCGCCGAGCGCCGCAGCCTGAACGACCAGGCGCGCCGCCTCAGGTATCGTCATGAAATAGCGCGTGATGTCCGGATGCGTCACTGTCACCGGACCGCCTCTGGCGATCTGCTCCTTGAATTTCGGAATCACGCTGCCGCTGGAGCCCAGCACATTGCCGAAACGCACGGCCATGAAGCGGGTGGCGTGGCCCTGGGCCGCCATGTGGCTGATGACCAGCTCGGCCGCGCGCTTGGTGGCGCCCATCACATTGGTTGGATTGACAGCCTTGTCCGTACTGATCAGCACAAAGCGCTCGGTGCCACATTCGGCTGACGCCAGGCAGGCGTGATACGTGCCCATTACGTTGTTGCGCAGGCAGGCCGCGGCGTTGCCCACTTCCATCAACGGCACATGCTTATAGGCGGCTGCATGGAAGACCACTTGGGGCCGATGGGCGGCGAACGTGGCCCGCAAATGAAACAGATCCTTCACGTCGCCGATCAGCCGCAGCAGTGGCAGATGCGGAAAGTGCTCGCTCAGCTCCTGCTCTATCTGATAAAGCGCGAACTCGCTGAGCTCGTAGAGCACCAATTGGCGCGGCCGATAGCGCGCGATCTGCCGGCAGAGCTCACTACCGATGCTGCCGCCGGCGCCCGTGACCAATACCACCTTGCCACTCAGTGCCTCGCTGATGCCACCCTCGTCGAGTTGCACCGGTTCGCGGCCCAGCAAGTCCTCGGGCTCGATATCGCGCACCTCATTGACGCGACGACCAGCCATCAGCTCCGAGCTGCTGGGCACGGTCAACACCGGCAGACCGGTGGCACCCGCGACGTCAAGGGCCCGGCGCCGTTGCTCAACGGAGGCTGCCGGCATGGCCACGATGATGTGGGTTACGCCATGCACGCTGGCGAATCGCCGCGCGTGGCTCAGGTCGCCCAGCACGGCCAACCCAGCCACGCGCCCGCCCAGTTTGGCGGGATCATCGTCCAGGAAGCCCACGACCACCCAACCCTGGCTGTGCTGGATGCCCGCCACCAGCAGGCGGCCCGCGTCGCCGGCGCCCATCACCAGCGCCCGCCGCTGCTCCTGGGCGCTGCCGCTGATGCGGCTGCGCATGTGCTCGTAGAGCATGCGGTAGCCCATGCGCATCATGGCCAGCAGCATCAGCGTGAACAGCGGATGCAGGGCCAGTACGGCCCGAGGGACAGCATGCAAATGGGCCATCAGCACGGCCGCGGTGCCGATCAGGCCCGCCAGCGTGCAGGCCAAGGCCAGACGCTGGACCTCGCCGAAGCCGGAGAAGCGCCACATGCCCTTGGGCACGCGCAACAGGTACAGCACAGCCGCATAGATGGCCAGCAGCCCCAGCAGCACCCAACCGTCGTAGTCGGGGCGTGCCGAGAACCAGCGCTCGAAACCGAGGCGGAACAGATAGGTGGCCTGCCAGGCGATGGCAACGACAACGACGTCGAGCAGCAGGGCCAAGGCTTCACGGCGCGGTCGCAGGCGCGTGAGCAGGGTGTCGAGAAACTGCCAGTTCATTGGGAAGCGATTGTCAGCCGCGCAGCACGCGGGCCAACGTCGCCAGGATCAGCCGCAGGTCGGTCATCAGGCTGGCGCTGGCCGCGTACTCGGCTGACAGTTTGAGTTTTGCGGGCATCACGACCTCGCGGTATTCGCGCTCTGGGTCCTGCGCTGCAGCCAACATTTCGGCCTCGTGGCTGAAAGCCAGCGACGCGGGATCGGTGATGCCCGGCCGCACCGCCAGCACGCGTTCACGCAATTCGGCCGAGTAGAGCTCGACATAGCGAGGCAACTCCGGCCGCGGGCCGACCAGGCTCATCGCGCCGCGCAGCACATCCCAGAGCTGGGGCAGCTCGTCGAGCTTGGCCTGGCGCAACACACGGCCCGAGCGCGTGATGCGGGGGTCGGCGCCGACCGTGATGGCCGCACCCGGCTCGACGCGCATCGTGCGGAACTTGTGGATGGTGAAGGGCACGCCATGCCGGCCCACACGCGTCTGGCGAAACAGGGCCGGGCCGGGAGAGTCGAGCTTGATCCAGACCGCGGCCAGCAGCAGCAGCGGCGCGAGAACCAGCAGCCCCAGCGCCGCACTGACCACGTCGAACAGGCGCTTGATCAAGCCAGCAGGCCCCTCACGGCGGCGATGACGCGCTCGACGTCCGCGTCGCTCATCGCCGTGTACAGCGGCAGGCTGACCGTGCGCTCGAAGGCCTTCTGCGACTGCGGGAATTGCTCGGGCGTCAGACCGTAGCGGTCGCGCCAGTAGGGATGCAGGTGCAGGGGCACGTAATGCACGCTGCAACCGATGCCGGCAGCGTACATGCCCTCGATGAAGGCATCGCGTGTGATGCTGGCTTCGTCGGCCAGGCGAACGACGTAGAGATGCCAGGAGTGCGTGTCGCCCTCCGGCGCATCGGGCGGCAGGATCAGCGGCAGGTCGGCCAGGGCCTCGTGATAGCGCATCGCGATCTGCTCGCGGCGCACCTGGAAGGCCGGCAGGCGCTTGAGCTGATGCAGGCCCAGAGCCGCGGCGATGTCGGTCAGGTTGTACTTGAAGCCGGGCGCGACGATCTCGTAGTACCAGCTCGGCACCTTGGCCGTGAAGCGGTCGAAGGCGTCGCGGCTCATACCGTGCAGGCGCATGACGCGGGCGCGCTTGGCCAGTTCGGCGTTGCGCGTGACCAGCATGCCGCCCTCGCCGGTCGTCATCGTCTTGTTGGCGTAGAAGCTGAACACCGTGGCGTCGCTGCCCAGCGTGCCGATCAGCTCCTTCTCCAACGTCGTCGGCAGCGCGTGGGCGGCGTCCTCGATGACGCGCAGGCCGTGGCGGCGCGCGATGTCGAGGATGGCCAGCATGTCCACCGCAAGGCCGGCGTAGTGCACAGGCAGGATGGCGCGGGTCTTTGGCGTGATCGCGGCCTCGATGGCGCCAATGTCGATGTTCATCGTCGCCGGGTCGATGTCGACCAGCTTCACGTCGGCGCCCAGATAGCGCACGACCTCGGCCGTTGCCGTGAAGGTGTGGGTAGTCGTGATGACCTCGTCGCCAGGGCCCAGGCCGATGGCTTCGAGCGCCAGGTGCAGGCCGGCGGTGGCCGAGTTGACGGCGATGCACTCGATCTGCGGGTCACCGAGGAAGTCGGCAAAGGCTTGCTCGAAGCGCTTGGCCTTGGGGCCGGTGGTGATCCAGCCGGATTTCAGCGTGTCAACGACTTCGGCGATCTCGTCGTCGCCCAGGTCGGGCAAGGCAAAGGGAAGAAAGGGCTGGGCACTCATGAAGGGATTTTCGACGATCAGTGTTTGGCGATCAGCACCAGCCGGTGGGTACGCAGCCAGGGGATGAGGTTAAGCAGGCCATAGGCCGCGGGCAGCGCACGAGCCAGCGGTGGCGCCAGCGTCACGCGGCGGGCCGTGAAAGCGCCTTGCGGGAAGAGCTGTCGAACGCGTGCCAGCGGCACGCCGCGGACGTCGGGGTTGCGCGGATTGTTGACGGTGAAGTCGTACCAGACGACGACGCCACCCGGTTTGAGCCAGCGCCACATCGCGTCGGCCACTCGCTGCTGCAAGGCGTCATCGAGGATGGACGAGAAGACCGTGGATTGCAGCACCAGGTCCTGGCTGGCCGGTGCGACGTCGGCTTCTGAAGCATCGCCTGGGAGCAGGCGCACGCTTTCGGGCAGGGCGGCGCGCGCGGCGTCCAGGCGCTCGGGTAGCAGTTCGATGCCGGTCAGGTGCGCGGGCAGCAGCCCCAGGCGCAGCAGGTCCAGCAGATTGCCACCGGCACCGCAACCCACCTCGGTCGCACGCCAATCGGCCGGACGGCCGGGCCGTGCGGCCAACAGCTGCAGCAACACGCGCTGGCGCTCCTGCCACATCCGCCACACCTCAGGGCGCAGCAGGCTGTAGCGGTCGCCCGTATTGCGGCGAGCGTAACGCTCGGCGATCTGCTCCAACTCAGTCACGACAGGGCCTCGATGAAATGGGCAGCAAGCACGGGGTAGGCGTGGTGGGCCATCGCAAAGGCACGACCTCGCTCGCCCATCTCGGCGCGCTGCTCAGACGTCAGCGTCGCCAGCTTCAGCAGGCCCTGGGCCACGGCGTCGGCGTCTTCCGGCGCGACCGTCAGTCCGGCGCCGGCCTCGGCGACCGGGTCGTTGCCCGCCTGAACCGAATGCAGTACGGCGCGGCCGGCCATCAAATAGTCGATGAGTTTGTTGGGCGCGATGCCGAAGCGGTAGATGGGTGTGCGCTGCCAGCCGATGTAGGCAATATCGAAGCGGCTCAGCAGCGTCGGGATCTGGGCTTTGGGGATGGGAGCGAAAAAGCGCACCTGCTTCAAGCCCTCGGCATGGGCGCGCTCGGCCAGGCGCGCCGCCTCGTGGCCGCTGCCCACCAGCACGAAGCTGATCGGCCGATCGCGCAGTTGGGCGGCTGCATCGAGCAGCACGTCGAGTGCATTGGGCAGTCCCATGGAGCCGGCATAGCCGACGACGACGCGGCCGGCCGCGCGCTCTGCGTCAAGATGCGCCGCCAGCGTCGCACCGAATGGCGCGCTGTGGCCCTGCCATTCCTCGGGCGCAAAGCCATTGGGCACGATGCGCAGCTTGCTCAGATCCAGGCCCTTTGAGGCCATGTGCTCGTGCACGCAGGGCAGCATGGAGACGACGACATCGGCGTCTCGGTACGCATCCGCCTCCGCCTTGCCGCACATCAGCGCGAAAGGATGGCGGGGCGACATGCCGGACAGCTCGATCAACGACAGCGGCCACAGGTCATGCACCTCGTAGACCAGCTTGGCCTTCGCGAGTTTGGCGAGCTTCTTGGCAACCCACACATCCATGGGATAGGTGCTGGACGCGATGACGGCGTCAGGCCGGAACTCGCGCGTCAGCCGCCAGGCGTCAGCGCGCAACCGGCGCAGGAAGGACAGGATGTTGCGCAGCCGCCCAACGCCGTTGCCGTGATAGCTCGGCACGGGTAGCCAGCGGTAGCGAATGCCGTCGATGATCTCCTCGACCGGTTGGCCAGGCACTTCGGGCTGCACGGCGCGCACATGGGAGTAGCCGGCCGCGACGATGGTGACCTCGTGACCCGCCCTGACCCATTCACGGGCCAAGTAGTAGGGCCGGAACTCCATGCCGTGCGCAGGCGAACCGGCGTAATGGTTGACCAGGAGAATCCTCATGCCGGCGTGAGCTCCTTGAGCCGGGTCAGGAAGCGCTGCACATGGGGCTCGAAGAGGCCGTTGGCGGCAACCCAGTCGCGATTCGCAACGGCGAGTTTGGTCGTGTCCAAGGTCACCATGCGCGCCGGCAGGTCGTCCAGCGAGCCAACGATGAGGCCACGCGCCGAGTCGCCAATCAGCTCGATGTTGGCAGGCAGCGCGGACAGCAGCGGAACGCAACCATGGGCCATGGCCTCCAGCACCGAGACCGACACCGAATCGCTTGCCGGCAAGCTCAGGAACCAAGCCGAACGTGCATAGTGGCTGGCCTGAGCTTGCGCATCAAGGCGACCGACAAAGGTGACCTTGTCGCCTAGGCCACGCGCCGTGACGTCAGCCTCCAGCGCGGCTCGCAGCGACCCGTCATTGGCCACGACCAGCCGCGCTTCGGGCTGCGCCGCCGCGATGCGCGCGAAGGCGTCAATGACAAGCTGCGGCCGGTAGATGGGTTCCAGCCCCCGGTTCGCAAAGCACAGCCACGGCTGCTTCTTCGCGTTCTGCTTGGGCATGGCTTCCAAACCGAATGGGAAGGTCATCACCTCGCGCGCACCCAGCTCGCGCATGCGCTCGGCCATATGGACCGAATCCGACGTCGTCACGGCGCATTCCCGCAACGCCTTCTTCGTCAGCCAGCGCCAGGCGCCGCCACGCTGCGGCGTCACGAGGATGTCGCTGCCCCAGGCCGAGCCGGCAATCTGCGCGCGCAGCCGCCAACCCATGCGGGCCGCCCAGGCCAGTGAACCGTGGGAGGTCAGATAGTGGGCATGCAGCCAATCGGCGTCCGTATCGGCCAGCCAGGCACCCACGCGGGGCAGCTGCTTGATCAGCGCGACGTTGCCGCCGCCATGGTCGGGCGCCGTATTCAGCGCCAGCCGGCGTGCGTCGGGAAGCAGTTGGTGGAACTCGGGCAGGAAGCCACGCGACGAGATGGCATGCAATTGCACACGTGGGTTGAGCGCACGGGCCCACTTCAGCAGGTGCGGGCTTTCGCCGTCGCCGATCAGAACCAGTTTCAGGCCGGCACCCAAGCTCATCGAGGCACTCCGGCCCAGGCTTCGTAGGCTTCACGGAGTTCGGGATGGCGCGCCAGCAAGGCCGCATCGCGTTCCCGCGTGTCGCCCACCTGACGGGCGGGCTGGCCGGCCATGATGGCGAAGTCGGGTGCGGCGGCGCGCAGCTGCGAGTAGGCGCACAGGATGGCACCCTTGCCGAGCGTGCTGCCGGGCTCGATAAGGCTGTGCGGCCCGACAAAGCTATAGGCGCCCAGCCGGATGGGGCCTTTGCGGTAGCCCGGCAGCTCGCCACCCAGCACCGCGCTGCGGCGGCCGTTCACACGCAGGGCGTTGTGAGTGCTGTGGGTCACGATGGAACAGAAATTGGTGATCTGCACGCCTTCCTCGATGACCAGCCCCGCGCCGGCGTCGATGAAATTGAACTGGCCGATGAAGACGTGGTCCGCCAGCTGCAGGCCGCCCTCGCCTTCGATGCAGGTACTGGGCGCGATGCGCGAATGCGGCGCGCCGGCCTCGCCGAACAGCATGCGAAAGCCGAGCAGCCGCAGGAGGCGACGACGAAAGCGGTTGAGCCAGGATCGAATCATTCCCAGGTCCAAAGTGCCCAGAAGAAGTAGCCGAAGTAGAGCAGCATCGCCGCGGACACGCCCCAGCCGGCACCGGCCAGGCCGCCCAGGTAGATGCCGGCCGCCAGCCCGCCGATGAACATCGCCTGCCCGACCAGCGCCAGCTTCAGCGCCCAGGCCTGTGCACCCCAGGCCATGGTGACGACGGACAGCGGCGACGCGATGAAGTGCAGCGCGACATAGGGTGCCAGCGAGCGGGCCAGTTCGCCGGCGCCGCGCCATTCGGGGCCGAAGACGGTGGCGAACAGCCATGGCCCGAAGGCCAGCAGCGCGAGCATCAGCGGCAGCGCGATGGCCGTCAGCAGCAGCAGCTTCTTGCGCACCAGGGCGCGGGCTTCGCTGCGGCTTTCGGTCTGCGTGAGCCGGGGGTAGAGGGCCTGCGACAGCGAGCCACCGACGAGGCTGGCCGGCGCCTTCAGATAGCGCAGTGCCAGCGCCCAGGCGCCAGCCTCGGGCGAACCCAGCCAGGCGGTCAGCAGCGCGATGGCCAGGGTGTCCTGCAGCGCGCCGGCAAAGGCGTGCGGCGTGTTCAGCAGCGGGAAGTCGCGATGCTTCTCGGCCATGGCGCGCAGCGGCTGGGGTGCCAGCAGGCCACGCCAACCGCGGGCGGGGGCCGGCTGCGCCTGCAGGGCTGCGGCAGCAGCCGTGGCCAATGTGGCGCCGCCGATCAGCCCCCAGGGCCCCGCCTGCAACAGGCCGAAGCCAACCTGTGCAATGGCGCCGCCGCCCCACTGCACGACACGGCCCCAGGCCAGCACGCCAAACCGACCGGCTCGAGCCGCCCATTGCGCCAGCGCCTGGCTGGCCGCGGCCGCCAGCACGGCCGGCGGCAACGCGGCGGCAACGGGAAGATCCGCCCAGATCATCCAGGCCCCGCCGACGACGATGGCCATGGCCGTCATCGCCAGCAGCACGCGCAGGCACAACGCCAACAGCGCCGCGGCGCCCTCTTCGCCCGTCTCGAGCGCCAGCGCGAACTCGTAGCGCGCACAACCGACAACGGCCAGATTGCTGGCTACCGTCCACACCAGAGAGAACTGGCCGTACTCGGCCGGCGTGTACAGCCGGGCGATCCAGGGGCCCAGCAAGAGCGGCACGGCCTGGGCCAGCGCGCTGCCGGCAAGCAAGGTGAGAGTGGCGCGCGTCAGGCTGTGGGAGGTCATCAAGGCGCGAGATTCTAGAATCGCTGGTTCGACTGAAGGCCCGCAATGACCACAACGACTCCGACTCCTGTTTCGACCGCTCAGGCCGACGACAACCAATTGATCGCCGAGCGCCGCAGCAAACTGGCCGCACTGCGGGCCACCACAGCGGTGCCTTTCCCCAACGACTTCAAGCCCCAGCACCGCGCCCAGCCCCTGCAGGCCCAGTACGGCGAGGTGCCCAACGAGGAGCTGGAACCGCAAGCCGTCAAGGTCAGCGTGGCCGGCCGAATGATGCTCAAGCGCATGATGGGCAAGGCGAGCTTTTGCACGCTGCAGGACGCCACTGGCCGCATCCAGCTGCGCGTGACCATCGACAACGTTGGCCCCGAGGTCTACGACGCCTTCAAGCACTGGGACCTGGGCGACATCATCGGTGGCGAAGGCACGTTGATGAGGACCAAGACCGGCGAGCTGTCCGTCGCAGTGACGACGCTGCGCTTGCTGACCAAGAGCCTGCGCCCGCTGCCGGACAAGTTCCACGGCATGACTGACCAGGAGCAGAAGTACCGCCAGCGCTATGTCGACCTGATCACGGACGAAGACGCCCGCAAGCGCTTCACGGCGCGCTCCAAGGCGGTGTCGGCCATCCGCAGCTTCATGGTGGACCACGGCTTCCTGGAGGTCGAGACGCCCATGCTGCATCCGATCCCGGGCGGCGCCAACGCCAAGCCCTTCAAGACCCACCACAACGCGCTGGACCAGGAGATGTTCCTGCGCATCGCGCCTGAGCTCTATCTGAAGCGCCTGGTCGTGGGCGGCTTCGAGCGCGTGTTCGAGATCAACCGCAACTTCCGCAATGAAGGCATCTCGGTCCGGCACAACCCCGAGTTCACGATGATGGAGTTCTATGCGGCCTACTGGACGCATCATGACCAGATGGACTTCACGGAAGCCGTGCTGCGCCACGCGGCGATTGCCGCAACCGGCAGCGCCGCGCTGACCTATGCCGGCAAGCCGGTGGCGCTGGACAAGCCGTTTGCGCGCGTGTCGGTGCGCGACTCGCTGATCCAGTTCGCCGGCCTCACCGAAGCCGAGGCCGATGACGCCGACGTGCTGCGCGCCAAGGTCAAGGCCGCCGGCGAAGAAGCGCCCGCCCGCTGGGGCCTGGCCGAGCTGCAGTTCGGCCTGTTCGAGGCCGTCGTCGAAGAGAAGCTCTGGGAGCCCACCTTCATCATCGACTACCCCGTCGAGGTCTCGCCGCTGGCCCGTGCGTCGGATGCCAATCCCAAGATCACTGAGCGCTTCGAGCTCTTCATCACCGGCCGCGAGTACGCCAACGGTTTCTCCGAGCTGAACGACGCCGAGGACCAGGCCGCGCGCTTCCACGCCCAGGTCGCCAACAAGGATGCCGGCGACGAAGAGGCGATGTTCTTCGACGCCGACTTCATCCGCGCGCTGGAATACGGCATGCCTCCGACCGGCGGCTGCGGCATCGGCATCGACCGGCTGATGATGTTGATCACGGACTCGCCGTCAATCCGCGATGTGATCCTGTTCCCGGCGCTGCGCCGGGAAGGCGGAAACTAGGCTGCCGAGGCGGGCGCTTTGCCCGCGATGCATTCGCTGTCGATGAGCTGCGACAGCTGCGCGAAGGCGTCATGCGGCATTTGTTGCGGGGTCTGGTCAAGGGGACTTTGAAGCAGGCGCAAAGCAAAAAGGGAACGTTTTCTACACGTTCCCTTTTTATCTCCAGTCAGTGCCTTGATGCCCTAACTGTCTGGCATTGCCCTCTCGGGTCGCCTTTCGTCGGTTTGAAACCGCTTTGTTTCAGCGTTCGCTCAACGGCTGGCCAGGGCGGAGGCACGGCGCACGAC
This sequence comes from Roseateles sp. P5_D6, assembly GCF_054049415.1. Classification (NCBI taxonomy): domain Bacteria; kingdom Pseudomonadati; phylum Pseudomonadota; class Betaproteobacteria; order Burkholderiales; family Sphaerotilaceae; genus Roseateles; species Roseateles sp. P5_D6. The sequence goes on from NZ_JBFUMK010000021.1 coordinate 105,307, forward strand.
AGGAGCCGGGAAATCACCCAGTTCGCGGGCGGCGTTTTCACCATGGTCGGCTGCCTGGGCGGCGGCGATCTTCTCGTCGGCGCGCACTTCGCTCGGCTTGACGGTCAGCACGGCCTGGCGGGGAAGCTTGACAGTGGCAACCGCGGCAGCCTTGGCCGCGCCCGGGGTCGTCACTTCGATGCCCTTTTCGCCCTGGATGGCGGCCAGTTCGCCGCTGTTACGGGCCGCAACCAGATCGGCAACGACTTGCTCGCGGGTCAACGGGGTGGTTTGGGCGGAGGCGGCGCCTGCGGCGATCAACAGGGTGGCGGCGATGAGGGTGGACAGCTTGCTCATGACGGGCTCCTTCAGTGTCTGGCAGGAACTTCCTGCTTTCTAGGTCACTCGGACATCGCGACCGCGGTGTCCATGGGCCGAACTGTAGGGAGTCGATCTCAGTAGAAATACTAGGCTGACGGGAACTGACTATTCATTCAATGCAAACAATCATCCCTAGATCGTCATCGCTTTGCCACAACTCATCAACGGTGTTCGAAGTTGGGCGGCCGCTTGGCCAGGAAGGCCTCCATGCCTTCGTGCTGGTCATGGCTGCCAAACAGCGCGTGGAAGTAGCGGCGCTCGACGGCCACGCCGTCGGTGAGCGGCGCCTGGTAGGCGAGGTTAACGAGTTCTTTGATCAGCATGACCGAGGGGCCGCTGAAACCGTTGATCGTCTCGGCGGCGGCCAGGGCCTCTTCGAGCAGCTTGTCAGCCGGCACGACGCGCGACACCAGGCCGGCGCTTTCAGCCTCCGTCGCACCCATCATGCGAGCGGTGAGCAGCATGTCCATGGCCTTGCTCTTGCCCACGGCGCGCGGTAGGCGCTGGGTGCCGCCGGCGCCTGGCACGATGCCCAGCTTGATCTCGGGTTGGCCGAACTTGGCTGTGTCGGCCGCGATGATGAAGTCGCACATCATCGCCAGCTCACAGCCGCCGCCGAGCGCAAAGCCGCCTACCGCAGCGATGACGGGTTTGCGCACCTGCAGGATGGTCTCCCAGTTCTTGGAGATCAAACCGCTCTTGAAAGCCGTGGCGAAGGTGTGGGGCAGCATGGTCGGAATGTCGGCGCCGGCCGCGAAGGCGCGCTCCGATCCGGTCAGCACGATGCAGCCGATGCCGTCATCGGCGTCAAAGGCGAGCAGGGCGGCGCCCATTTCGTCCATCAGTTGGTCGTTCAGCGCGTTCAGCGCCTTGGGGCGGTTCAGCGTGATCAGCCCGGTCTTGCGCGGGCCGTCGCCATGGACGGCGGTGATGATGCATTCGTAGGTCATTGGCTGAGTCTCCTGGGCGTGTCGTTGATTGATTCTGGCGCGGCTTGCAGCGGCGCGCTCTTGAGCATGAGATCGATATAGGTGTCGGCGTCCTGTCGGATGACCAGGCGCACGGGCAGGTATTGCAGGCCAGGTGCCAGCCAGACTTCAGCGGCCAGGTCGCCACCGGCGGGCGCACGGGTGGGCCTGAGATGCCAGCTGGCCAGCGGGCCCATCGGCGTATCCAGCGTCTCTTCGCCCACCACTTCGTATTGCCAGATGTATTGACGGCGAGCCAGCACCAGCGGGAACTGCACGGTGCGCCCAGCCTGGAGCAGCTCGCGGCCGGTCAAAAAGAGCCAGGTCAACTGGACGAACTGGCTGGCCGAATCTTGCGCGCCCCGCGAGGCCGGCTCGCGCGCACCGGTGGCGAGTTGGACCTCATTGCCCAGGAAGAACACGCTGGCGCGCCGGCTGTCACTGAGGATGACCTTGGTCTCCTCGTCGTAGCGTTGCGGCGCGATGCCCTCGGGCGTCAACTGGCCCTGGCTGCTCATGCGTCGTGTGATCAGCGGCGCGAAGCCGGGGCCGACGCCGACGTCGAGGTGGACTTGGTAGTCCCGCCCCTTGCGCAGCCATTCGACCTGGGCCTGGCCGCTGACTGGTCCCCGGTAGTTGCCGGTCAGCACATAGCTGAGCCGCGTTGACAGCGGCCATTCAGGACCGGGCTCGCCGTCCACCGACGGCGCCGACGCGGCCTGGGCAACGGAGGCGGGTTGTTCAGGCGCTGACGCTACGGACGCGACGGGCTCGGGGAACGGCGGTTCCGATGCGGCGACGGGCTCAGGTGCGGAGGCCGCCGGACCTGGCAGTTGGACGTTCGCTGACGGCGCCTTGGTACGCGGCTTAGGTGGCGAAGGCGGCCGCACGCGCAAAGCAGGCGGCTCATGCAACTGCATCTCGCGCACCAGGGCGATCTGCATGCGCGCCGGCATGGGTGGCGGGCCTTCGCTGATCCAGCCCTCGTGGATGCGCTGCACCTCGTGGCCGAGCAGCAGATGCAGTGCCAACACGGCCAGCACCAGCAGGCCCGGCGGCCGCGGTGTCTTCATGCTGCCTCAGGCGCCGAGCCAGTGGCGGCGCGCAGCGTGGGACCCGTCGGCCAGCGTCAAGGCAACCGCAGAGGACTGCGGCGCTGGGAGCTCGACATTGAGCTCGATCAAGCGCTGGTCGCGGCTGACGAGCAGGCGCAGCTGCGTCTCGCCGCTGCCCAGCAGGCCCGCCACCTCATCGAGGCGACGCAGGCGCCAGCCGTTACAGCCGAGGATCTCGTCGCGTGCATTGACGCCGCCCGCCTCGGCGGCGCCGCCAGTGAGTACATGAGTCACGCCAATGCCGGTCAACGCCGCCTCGCGCACGCGCAGGCCCAGGCGCTGGGCGACGTTGGTCCGGCCCTCGTCGCGCCAGACAATGCCATGTCTCTCCAGCAGCGCGCGCAGTGGCAGCTCGTCGCGGCCATGCACCCAGCCGTGCAATTGCGCCGCGACCGCGTCGATGGACAGCGCACGCACAGCGTCGAGGATGTCGGCCTCACTGACCGGGCCGCCGGCGCTGGCCGTCCACAGTCGCGTCATCAGCGCATCCAGGCTGGATTTTTGATCCCGCAGGCTCAGGTCCAGGCAGAGCGCGACAAGGGCGCCCTGGCCGTAGTAGTTGCTCGCGGCGTTGACGCTGTTCTCGTCGGGCCGGTAGTACTTGGTCCAGGCCTCGAAGCTGGCTTGGGCCAGCGGCTGCACGCGCCGGCCCGGCGAGGCCAGCACGCTGTTGACGCTGGCAGCGAGCAGTTTCAGATACCGCGGCGCATCGACCAGGCCGGCGCGGCACAGCATCAGTTCGTCGTAGTAGCTGGTGAACCCCTCGAAGAACCACAGCAGCTCGGTGTAGTTCTCGCGCTGGTAGTCGAAGGTCGCGAACTCCGCCGGGCGCAGCCGCTTGACGTTCCAAGCATGGAAGTACTCGTGGCTGAACAGGCCGAGCAGACGCACATAGTTGTCGCTGGGTGCAGCGCTTTCAGCGGCTGTCGGCAGTTCACGCCGTGCACAGATCAGCGCCGTGCTGGCACGGTGCTCCAGGCCGCCATGGCCGTCATCCACGGCCGAGAGCAGGAAGCTGTAATGCTCGAAAGGTGCACCACCCCAGAACGCGATGTGGGCCTCGCAGATGCGCCGCACATCGGCCAGCAGGCGCTCGCCGTCAAAGCTCGGCCAGGCGCCGGCCACGACGATGCGATGCGGCACGCCGGCGGCGATGAACTCGCCCTGCCAGTGCGGGCCGATCTCGAAAGGGTGGTCTAGCAGTTCATCGTAGTCGGCGGCCTCCCAGCTTCCCTCGGCAGCGCTCATCCCGGTTGCGGCACGCCAGCCCTCGGGCAGTTGCCCCAATGTCACGCGATGCGCCTCGCTCTCACGGCCATGGGCGCGCAAGCACAGGCTGCTGGCGTTGAAAAAAGCGCGCCGGCTGTCCAGCCAGGCGGTTCGCACCGAGGCGTCGAAGGCGTAGACGTCATAGCTCAGGGTCAATGCCTTGGCTCGCGGCTGGCCGCTGCAGCGCACGCGCCAACTGGCCTTGTCGAGTTGCTCGACGACCAGTTCGTTGCCGCCCTGACGGGCCGTCATCCCGCTCAGATGCTTGGCGAACTCGCGCACGAGGTAGCTGCCAGGGATCCACACCGGCAGGCTGAAGAACTGCTCAGCCGCTGGGCTGGTAAGGGTCAGCGTGACGCGATAGCGATGGGCCGCAATGTCGGCCAGCTCAATCTTGTAGCTTGGTCCCCGCATCAGCTACCCGCGGCGGCGAGAAAGCAGCTCAGCGCTGCGACGGCCGTGAGCCGAAAGCGCAAGGTCAGCCAGTCCGCCGCGCCGAGCTGCGGGTACACGCGGCGGTCGACGAGATAACAGGCGATCAGCACACCGCCATGCAGAGCCAGGCCCGCATAGGCCGGCATTACCACACCCAGCCAGCCCAGCAGCACGGCGCTGATGCCCCAGACCAGGGGCTGACGCCCAGGCAGGCCACGTGCAAAGGACAGGCCCCAGTGGATGCCGCCGAGAAAGGCAATGACCAACCCGGCATACGCTGACATCCCGACGCTCACAAACGTGTGCTGATCGAGGTCACGGTCGCCGATCAGCCAGATCAGGGCGCATCCGAGCATGAAGGGAACGAGGCCGGCGTAGCCCAACCGATGCGCGAGCTCGCGGCGATCCACGCTCATCGGATTCAGGATTTGCTGGCCGGCGCGGCCAGGGCTTGCAGGCGCTTCTCCAACTCCACCGGACCGACGGCACCAGGGATGCGATTGCCGTCCTCCAGCAGGATGGCGGGCGTACCGTTCACATGGATCTTGCGCGACAGCGCGAGGTTGCGCTCGATGGCGGCGTCGTCGCAGGAAGCCGGTGCCTTGGCCGGCTGCTCGCCCTTGAGCATCCAGCCGAGCCAGGCATTGACGTTGTCCTTGGCGCACCAGATCGCACGCGTCTTCTCGGGAGAGTCGCCGCCAAGGATGGGGATGAGGAAGGTATAGACCGTCACGTCCTTGAGCTCCTGCAGGCCCTTCTCGAAGCGCTTGCAGTAGCCGCAGTTGGGGTCGGCGAAGACGGCGATCCGGCGCTTGCCGCTGCCGTTCTTCCACACCAGCGCATCCTTGAATGGCAGGCTCGCGAAATCGATCCGGTTGAGCTGGGTGATGCGCTCCTCGGTCAGGTTCTTCTTGGCCTTCAGGTCGTAGAGCTCACCTTCGATGAGGAAGCTGCCGGTCGCGTCGGTATAGCGCACCTCATTGCCGATGCGGACCTCCCACAGCCCGGGCATGGGGGCCGGGCGGATCTCGTCGACCTTGGGCGCGTTGGGCATGCGCTCGGCAAGGGCCTTGCGGATGACGGCGTCGTTGGCCAGCGCGGGAAGGCTGATGGCAACAAGCAGGCCGGCCAGGAGTCGAAGGAACGTAGAGGACACGATGGGAGAGCCGGTTGGGGTTCAGAGCCCGAGGGCGCGCTGGGTCAGCCAGCGCTTGACGGGGGTGAGTTGGTTGAGCGCATCCAAGCCGCGGTTGCGCAGGCTCTGGACGGCGGGGGAAGAGTTGGCGAAGAGACGCTGCAGCACGTCGGTCAGCTCGCCCATTGCCAGCGTCGGCGCGAGGCGCTCGCGGGCATAGCGGCGCAGCAGGCGTTCGTCGCCGAGGGGGCGCCAGGACTCGCGCGCAGCCAGCACGTGGGCAAGCGCGGCGACGTCGCCCAGACCGAGGTTCAATCCCTGGCCTGCCAGCGGGTGAACGATGTGAGCTGCATCACCCAGCAGCACCCAACCCGGGCCGCTGACGACATCCGCGCGGGCCAGAGCCAGCGGCCAACTCGATCGCTCGCTACCGAGGCCCAACTCGCCCACAGCACCACCGGTGGCAGCATTGAGTTCGCGTTCGAATTCGGCGGCCGGCAAGGCTTGCAGTTGTTCGGCCCGCGCCTCAGCGCAGGACCAGACCAGGCCATAAGACGCACCAAGCGCCGGCTTCTCGAAAGGCAGCAGGGCCAGCACCTCGCCACCCGGCTGAAACCACTGGCGAGCGACACCCTGATGGGGCCGATCGGCTTTCAGTCTTGCGGCCAGCGCGCGATGGCCATAGGGCTTGAGCTTGAAGTCGACGCCCAGCGCGGCGCGCGCGGTCGATTCGCGACCTTCGCAAAGGGCGATCAGCGCTGCCGAGGTGTTATCCGCGACGTTGTGAACATGAGGAGAGAAGCGCAGGGCCGTCGCGAGCTGCGCATCCAGCGCGGCGGCGTCGACGATGACGGCCAACTCACGCAGGCCTTGCTGCCATGCCGAGAAGCTCAGTCGGCCGGCAGGCTGGTTGGCGACGGCATCACCGCCGACGACCATGTCGTAGACGGGACTGATCGCGTCAGGGGGCAAGCTGTCCCAGACCTTCAGCTCCGTCAGCAGGGCGACCGAGGCGGCGTTGAGCGCATAGGTCCGCACGTCGTCGGCGCGAGGCGTTCCCGGCGCGCCGGTCATGCCCACGGTCAGCCCCTGAGCAGCCAGGCTGAGCGCGAGGCTGCCACCGACCGCCCCCCGTCCTCTGACCAACACATCCACGCTTTGCATCGGGCAATTGTAGGCAGCGGTGATGCCCGCATCGCCAGCTGGGCCGGCCCGAAGGAGTCGACAGCGCCGGCCGACTAAAATCCCCGATTCGGCGTCGGCCTGCCGTCGCCCGCCCTCCCCTACGGAAAGCCCCCGCCATGAGCCTCAAATGCGGCATCGTGGGCCTGCCCAATGTCGGCAAGTCCACGCTCTTCAACGCCCTGACCAAAGCCGGCATCGCGGCTGAGAATTATCCTTTCTGCACGATCGAGCCCAATGTCGGCATCGTCGAACTGCCCGACCCCCGCCTCGCGGCCCTGGCCGAAATCGTCAAGCCCGAGCGCGTCATGCCCGCCGTCGTCGAGTTCGTCGACATCGCCGGCCTCGTCGCTGGCGCGAGCAAAGGCGAGGGCCTGGGCAACCAGTTCCTGTCCCACATCCGCGAGACTGACGCCATCGTCAATGTCGTGCGCTGCTTCGAAGACCCCAACGTCATCCACGTGAATGGCAAGGTCGACCCGATCTCGGACATCGAAGTGATCCAGACTGAGCTCTGCCTCGCTGACCTCGGCACCGTCGAGAAGAGCCTGCACCGCTATAACAAAGTCGCTCGCGCCGGTGACAAGGAAGCCATCGCGTTGGTCAAGGTGCTGGAGAAGTGCCAAGCCGCACTGGACCAGGCTCAGCCCGTCCGCACCATCAACTTCAGTAAGGAAGAACTGGTCATTCTGAAGCCCTTATGCCTGATCACGGCCAAGCCGGCCATGTTTGTTGGCAACGTCTCGGAAGACGGTTTCGAGAACAACCCGTTCCTTGACCGCCTGAAGGAATATGCAGCGGCCCAGAACGGCCCGGTGGTGGCGATCTGCGCCAAGACCGAGTCGGAGCTGTCCGAAATGGAAGACGAGGATCGCGCCCTGTTCTTGGCCGAGATGGGCCAGGATGAACCCGGTCTCAACCGCCTGATTCGTGCCGCCTTCAAGCTGCTGGGCCTGCAGACCTACTTCACCGCCGGGGTGAAGGAAGTGCGCGCGTGGACCATCCACATCGGAGACACCGGCCCGCAAGCCGCCGCGGTCATTCACACCGACTTCGAACGCGGTTACATCCGGGCGCAGACGATTGCCTATGACGATTTCATCAAACACCGCGGTGAGCAGGGCGCCAAGGACGCGGGAAAGATGCGCGCTGAGGGCAAGGAATACGTCGTCAAGGATGGCGACGTGCTGCATTTCTTGTTCAACGTCTGATACCGGCGTCGGACCTTCTTCTGGAACCCGCTTCGGCGGGCTTTTCATTGCCTGGGTGTCCCGGAGAGGCCAAGGCTTGGTGGCGGCAGTTGCCATCGGGACTCGAATGGTTTTGACCTGCCCGGGATTTCCGAGACAGTAATTCCTAGAAGACGGCGGGTTGCGGGTCTTGACGGAGTTGGTGCTTGAACTCCGTCGGGGTCAAGTATTGCAGGCTGCTGTGCGGCCTGACCTCGTTGTAGTGCTGACGCCAGGACTCGATGACGACCTTGGCCTCGCGGCGCGAGCGGAACCATTCGACGGACAGGCACTCGTCGCGGAACTTGCCGTTGAAGCTCTCGTCGGTGCCGTTCTGCCAGGGCTTGCCAGGGTCGTTGAGCACGGTGGCGATGCCGGCGCTGGCGATCCACTCCAAGATGGCCTGGCTGACGAACTCCGGCCCGTTGTCCGAGCGCATGAACAGCGGCGCCCCGTGCGTGCTCACCAGGCGCGACAGCACCTCGATCACACGCTTGGAGCGGATGGACCCGGCTACGTCGATGGCCAGGCACTCGCGGGTGTATTCGTCGATGACGGTCAGGCACTTGAGCTGCTGGCCCGTGGCGGTCGTGTCGAAGACGAAGTCGTAGGCCCAGACCATGTTGGCCTTGAACGGCGTTTGCACGCGCGGCCCCGTGGAGGCAGTGCGCTTGCGCGAGCGTTTCCTGGGCACCAGCAGCCCGGCTTGGCGCCACAGCCGATGCGTGCGCGACCAGCTCAGCTCGAAGCCACGCCGTCGCAGGAAGATGCGGATACGGCGGTAGCCGTAGCGCGGGTACTGGGCCGAGAGTTCCTTCATCGCCTCAATCACCGGGGCATCCTTGGCCGGCAGGCGGGGCTCGTAGCTGGGCGTGGCGCGTGACATGCCGATCAGCCCGCAAGCCCGACGCAGGCTCAGGCCACGCTCGCGAGCGAGGGCGACCTGGGCGCGCCGAGCCAGCGGGCTCACAATTTTTTGCGTTGATCTCCTTCAGGACTTCGATGTCCAGATCACGCTCGGCCAGCAGTTTCTTGAGCCGGCTGTTCTCCACCTCCAAGGCCTTCAGGCGTTTGACGTCCGCGACCTCCAACTGGCCGAAGTGCTTGCGCCAGGCGTAGATCGTCGGCTCGCTGACCTTGTGCTTCTTGGCCGCCTCGGCCACCGTGGTGCGGTCTGCCTCGCGCAGGATCGCCACCATCTGCTCTTCCGTGAATCGACTCTTTCTCATGGGCTTCTCGGGGGATGGAGCCATCTTCTCTGGGAATCAATGCCTCGGAGAACCCGGGCAGGTCAACCGCCCGACCATCCAGATCGCCGTCACTCTGACCGAAATTACGCAATGGTCAAGCCGCGCTACCTTTTCATGTCCATGCCGCAGCAGCCGTTGTTGAATGCCATGCGAGTGATCGTCGATCGCTACGGACTGGCGACGCAACTTGGCCTGGCGCTTTTCGTGCCGACGAATTGGCATCAGTCCCTTTCGGACCGCCATTGGGAGGAAGACACGCCAGATCTGCGCGAGCGGATGCTGCGTGCGGGTGGCAGGGTTTCAGCGCAGGCGGTTGCCATGATGACCCTGTCCCAGGATCCCGTACCGTTCGGTAACAGAATCGACCGGCATGAAGAGGTCCTTGAATGGGCCAGGAGTTCATGCCATGAGGAAGAGCAAGTTCACTGAAGAGCAGATGGCCTACGCGCTGAAGCAAGCTGAGCTGGGCATCAGCGTCGAGGAGGTCTGCCGCAAGATGGGCATCAGTAGCGCCAC
>NZ_JBFUMK010000022.1:0-113765 GCF_054049415.1 Roseateles sp. P5_D6
GGGTGTTGATCTGGCTCGTGGTCAGCGAATTGATCTGGCCGCTGCTGAGTGCGCGCAACTGGTCGCTGGTGAAAGCGTCGAGCTGGTCGGACGACAGGTTGCGCAGGGCACCCGTCGTCAGCGACTTGACGTCGGCGGTCTCGATGGCCGCCAACTGGGCGGTCGACAAGGTGCCGGCTTGGGTGGAGTTCAGCGAGGCGATCTGGCCCGAGGTCAGGGCGACCATGTCACCCGTGGTCAGGCCCTTGATCTGGGCGGTGCCCAGCGAGGCGACTTGCGCCGTGGTCAACGAGCCGACGGCATCGCTGGCCAGGGAGCCGACCTGGTCGGAAGACAGGCCATTGAGGGCTGCCGTCGTGACGGCGCGCAGGTCGGCCGTTTCCAGCTTGCCCAGCTGGCTGGTGGTCAGTGCACCGAACTGGCTGGAGTTCAGCGCCGCGAACTGGGCGGTGCCCAGCGCGTTGAGGTTGTCGGTCGCGAGATTGGCGAGCTGGGTGTTGGTCAGYGCCTGGACYTGSGCSGASGACAGGTTGGCGAACTGGCCRCTGSTSAGGCTGTTSAGGTCGGCCGTGCCCAGGGTGTTGATCTGGCTCGTGGTCAGCGAATTGATCTGGCCGCTGCTGAGTGCRCGCAACTGGTCGCTGGTGAAAGCGTCGAGCTGGTCGGACGACAGGTTGCGCAGGGCCCCCGTCGTCAGCGACTTGACGTCGGCGGTCTCGATCGCAGCGATTTGCGCGGTGGACAGGCTGCCCGCCTGCGTGGAGTTCAGTGCAGCGACCTGACCCGAGGTCAGGGCGACCATGTCACCCGTGGTCAGGCCCTTGATCTGGGCGGTGCCCAGCGAGGCGACTTGGGCCGTGGTCAGCGAGCCGACGGCGTCGCTGGCCAAGGCACCGACCTGGTCGGACGACAGGTTGTTGAGTGCAGCGGTGGTGACGGCGCGCAGGTCGGCCGTTTCGAGCTTGCCGAGCTGGCTGGTGGTCAGTGCACCGAACTGGCTGGAGCTCATCGCCGCGAACTGGGCGGTGCCCAGCGCGTTGAGGTTGTCGGTCGCGAGGTTGCTGAGCTGGGTGTTGGTCAGTGCCTGGACTTGGGCCGAGGACAGGTTGGCGAACTGGCTGCTGGAGAGGCTGTTCAGGTCGGCCGTGCCCAGCGTGTTGACCTGGGCCGTCGTCAGCGAGTTGACCTGGCCGCTGCTCAAGGCGCGCAGCTGGTCGCTGGTGAAGGCGTCGAGCTGATCGGAAGACAGGTTGCGCAGGGCGCCGGTGGTCAGCGACTTGACATCGGCGGTCTCGATGGCCGCCAACTGGGCGGTCGACAAGGTGCCGGCTTGGGTGGAGTTCAGCGAGGCGATCTGGCCCGAGGTCAGGGCGACCATATCGCCGGTGGTCAGGCCCTTGACCTGGGCGGTGCCCAGCGAGGCGACTTGCGCGGTTGTCAGCGAGCCCACGGCATCACTGGCCAGGGCGCCGACCTGGTCGGAAGACAGGCCGTTGAGGGCCGCGGTGGTGACGGCGCGCAGATCGGCCGTCTCGAGCTTGCCCAACTGGCCAGTGGTCAGCGCGCCGAACTGGCTGGACGACAGGGCCGCGAACTGGGCTGTGCCCAGCGCGTTCAAGTTGTCGGTGGCGAGGTTGCCGAGCTGCGTGTTGGTCAGCGCCTGGGCTTGGGCCGTGGACAGGTTGGCGAACTGGCTGCTGGTCAGGCTGTTCAGGTCAGCCGTGCCCAGCGTATTGATCTGGCTGGTTGTCAGCGAGTTGATCTGGCCGCTGCTCAGCGAACGCAATTGGTCGCTGGTGAAGGCATCGAGCTGGTCGGAGGACAGATTGCGCAGGGCGCCGGTCGTCAGCGACTTGACGTCGGCGGTCTCGATGGCGGCGAGCTGGGCGGTGGACAGGGTGCCGGCCTGGGTCGAGGTCAGCGAAGCCATCTGGGCCGAGGTCATGGCGACCATGTCACCCGTGGTCAGGCCCTTGATCTGGGCGGTGCCCAGCGAGGCGACTTGTGCCGTGGTCAACGAGCCAACGGCGTCGCTGGCGAGGGCGCCGACCTGGTCGGAGGACAGACCATTGAGGGCTGCCGTCGTGACGGCGCGCAGGTCGGCCGTTTCCAGCTTGCCCAGCTGGCCGGTGGTCAGCGCACCGAATTGGCTGGACGACAGGGCCGCGAATTGGGCGGTGCCCAGGGCGTTGAGGTTGTCCGTCGCCAGATTGGCAAGCTGGGTGTTGGTCAGCGCCTGGACCTGGCCCGAGGACAGATTGGAGAACTGGCTGCTGGTCAGGCTGTTCAGGTCGGCCGTGCCCAGGGTGTTGATCTGGCCGGTTGTCAGCGAATTGACCTGACCGCTGCTCAGCGCGCGCAGCTGATCGCTGGTGAAGGCATCGAGCTGGTCGGACGACAGATTGCGCAGGGCGCCGGTCGTCAGCGACTTGATGTCAGCCGTCTCGATGGCGGCAATCTGGGCCGTGGAAAGGCTGCCGGCCTGGGTCGAGGTCAGCGAGGCGACCTGGGCCGAGGTCAGGGCGACCATGTCGCCCGTGGTCAGGCCCTTGATCTGGGCGGTACCCAGCGAGCCAACCTGTGCGGTGGTCAGCGAGCCCACGGCGTCGCTGGCCAGGGCGCCGACCTGGTCGGATGACAGACCGTTGAGGGCGGCGGTCGTGACCGCACGCAGGTCAGCGGTCTCAAGCTTGGCCAGCTGACTGGTCGTCAGCCCGCCGAACTGGGTCGACGACAGCACGGCGAAATGGCCCGTGCCCAGCGCGTTCAGGTTGTCGGTGGCCAGGTTGCCGAGCTGGGTGGCGGTCAGGGCCTGGGCCTGGGCTGTGGAGAGGTTGGCGAACTGGCTGCTGCTCAGGCTGTTCAGGTCAGCCGTGCCGAGCGTATTGACTTGACTCGTCGTCAGCGAATTGACCTGGCCACTGGAAAGGGCGCGGAGCTGGTCGCTGGTGAAGGCGTCCAGCTGGGTGGACGACAGGTTGCGCAGCGCGGCGGTGGTGATCGACTTGATGTCGGCCGTCTCGATGGCGGCGATCTGGGCCGTGGAGAGGTTGCCCAGCTGGGCGGACGTCAGCGCGCCGATCTGGGCGGAGGTCAGCGCCACCATGTCGGCGCTGCTCAGGCCCTGGATCTGGGCCGTCGACAGGACGGCGATCTGCGAGGTGCTCAGGGCCTGGACCTGGTCGGTCTTCAGGGCCTGGATCTGGTCAGAGCTGAAGCCGGCAAGGGCGCTGGTCGCGATGGCCCGCAGGTCTTCGGTCTGGAAGGCCCGGATCTGGTCGCTCTTCAGGACCGCCAGGCTGCTGGAAAGGATGACCGAGGCCTGCGCGGTGGTGAACGCGATCAGCTGGTCGGTGCTGAGGGCGGCGTAGTCTTCCGTCGACCACCCCCGGATCGTGTCCGTGCTCAGAGTCGAGATGACAGATGGCGAAATGCCGGGGATGACGGTTGACATGTTTTCTCACCTGTACTGATGGCCGCCTTGCCTTGCGGCGTGGCGGCGTTGGACCATCGCTGGCCCACCCCCGAAACTGGAGGCGTTGTTCTGAGCGGAGCCTGTGCCCCGGCGCGTCGAGCAGCCAAGACGTGCCAGAGATACAAAAAAATTGAAACCCGAACCCAACCCAATGCGGCCGCAGGCGGGATGCGATCCCGCCTGGAGCGCCGCGATGAGGTGGGCTCGTGTTGTCATGCTAGGGACGAGTCCTCGGAACCAATCGGCAAAAAGACCGGGTTTCTCGACCCAAGGTCGACCGTTCGGCAGCTGCGCCGAATGGGTTTGAACGAATTCACGGACTTCACACCCAGTTGCCGCCGTTGTTGCGCCGGTGCTCGTCGTCCTCGGCCAGCTTGCGGTCGATGGCCGCAAGGTGGGCGTCGGCCGACGGGTGCGGCACGGCCGCCTTGGCCAGGTCGACGTGCTCGGCACCGAGCAGCGGGGCGGTCGGCGGTGCCAGCACGTCGTGCAGGCTGACCGTCGCGTCCTTGCCGTCATCGGCCTTCTGCGGCTGCACGTCCTTGGCGAACCAGACGTCGGCCACGTCGTGCTTGCTGCCGTCGGTCGTCGTGTAGCTGGACACCAGGCCGATGAGGTTGCCGCTGTCTGACCCGGAGCCCTTGGTGGCGTTCAGGTCGAGCGAGGTGATGCCCAGCTGGTCCAGCGTCTTCAGCTCGCCGGCGTCGGTCTTGCCGTCGTGGTTGGCGTCGACCCAGACCTGCAGCTGCTTCCAGTTGGCGTCGTGGCTGTCGAGCTTGCCGTCATGGTTGCTGTCCTGTTCGGCCATGGCGGCGTAGCCATCCTTGGCATGCTTGCCGTTGGCCAGCACGGTGCCCATGCCGAAGAGTTCACCGCCGCTGTTGATGAGGCCGTCATGGTTGCGGTCCATCACCAGCAGGCCATCGCCGCCAGCCACCCAGCCCACCTTGTTGGCCTGGCCGGTGCCCACCAGGTCGAAGCTGACACCCTGGGCGGCGGCCAGCGTGTTGACGCCGTGGCCATCCAGGTCGAGCACGATGGGCGTGACGTTGAAGTAGGCGTTCATCTGCGCCGCGCTCATTTCGCCGAAGGTCGTGCCTTGCAGCGCGTCGAGCTGAGCCATGCTCATGGCGGTGATGTCGCGGGTTTCCAGGCCGCTGATCTGATCGGTCGTGAGGCTGTGGATCTGATCCGTGGTCAAGGCCGCCGCCTGCGCCGTGGTCAGCGCCGTGATCTGCGTCGCCTTCAGCGTGCTGAACTGGTCGCTGGTGATGGCTTGGATCTGCGCATTGCTCATCGCGGCGACGTGGGCCGTGGTCAGTGCGCGCAGGTCGTCGGTTTCCAGCGCCGCGATCTGCGAGTTCGTGAAGGCCTTGACCTGGGTGGAGGTCAGGGACGCGAACTGCGCCGTCGTGAAGGTGTTCAGGTCGTCGGTGGCCAGGTTGTTGATCTGGCTGGTCGTCAGCACCGACACGCGGGTGCCCAGGCCGGTCAGCTGATCGGTGGTCAGCGCACCCAGCTGGGTGTTGGTGATGGCCTGCAGCGATGCCGAAGTCAGCTTGGCCAGGTCGTCGGAGTCGATGGCCACGATCTGGTCGGTGGACAGCGAATTCACCTGGGCCGTGGTCAGCACCGAGATCTGCGCCGAGCCCATGGCCGTCAGGTCGGCTGCGGCCAGGCCCTGGATCTGTGCGGTGGACAGCGACAACACCTGGGCCGTGCTGAGCGCGGCGATGTGCTCGGTCTGCAGCGAGGCGATCTGATCCGAGTTCAGGCTCGACAGCGCCGCCGTCGTCACCGCACGCAGGTCGGCCGTCTGCAGATTCGGCAGCTGGTCGGTTGTCAGCGAACCGAACTGGGTCGCGTTCATCACCGCGTAGTGCTGTGTTCCCAGGGCGGTCAGGTCGTCCGTCGTCAGGTGCGACAGCTGGCCGGCCGTCAACGCCTGGACCTGACCCGTGCTCATGCGAGCGAACTGGTCGGTCGTGAACGCGTTCAGGTCGTCGCTGTTCATCGTCGACAACTGGGCCGTCGTCAGCGAGTTCACCTGCGCCGAGGTCAGCGATTGCAGCTGGTCGCTGGTCAGGCCATCCAGCTGGGTGCTGGTCAGGGCGCGCAGCGCGGTCGTGGTCAGGAAGCGGATGTCGCCGGTCTCGATGGCGGACAGCTGATCGGTGCTCAGCGCAAACGCCTGGGCGGAGTTCAGCACGGCCACCTGGGCGGTGCCCAGGGCCGTCATGTCGGCGGCCGTCAGGCCCTGGACCTGGGACGTCGTGAGCGAGCCGATCTGGGCGGTGCTGAGGCTGGAGACCTCGTCGGAGCTCAGTGTCAGGATCTGATCCGAAGACAGGCCACGCAGCGCTGCCGTGGTGACGGCGCGCAGGTCGGCCGTCTCCATCTTGGGCAGTTGGTCAGTGGTCAGCGAACCGAACTGACTGGAGTTCAGCGTCGCGAACTGGGCCGTCCCCATGGCGTTGAGGTTGTCGCTGGCCAAGCTGCTCAGCTGGGCCGTCGTCAGTACGGCGACCTGGGCGGTGGAGAGCTTGTTGAACTGGTCGGACGTGAGGCTGTTGAGGTCGTCCGTGTTCAACGTGCGGACCTGGTCGGTCGTCAGCGAGTTGATCTGAGCACTTGTCAGGGCGCGCAGTTGGTCGCTGGTCAGGCCGTCCAGCTGTGTGCTGCCGAGGGCCCGAAGAGCCGCCGTCGTCAGCGACTTCATGTCAGCCGCATCGATGGCCGAGAGTTGGTCGGTCGACAGGTTCTGGGCCTGCGCCGAGCTCAGCGCCGCGACCTGAGCGGTGGACAGGGCGGTCATATCGGCCGCGGTGAGGCCCTTGACCTGGGCGGTCGTGAAGGCCGCCACCTGGCCCGTGGACAGGCTGGACACCTCGTCGGAGGTCAGCGACTGCACCTGGTCGGAACTCAAGCCGCGCAGCGCGTTGGTCGTGACGGCGCGCAGATCGGCTGTTTCCAGCTTGGACAGCTGGTCGGTCGTCAGCGAGCCGAACTGGCTGGACGACAGCGTCGCGAACTGGGCCGAGCCCATCGCGTTGAGGCTGTCGGTGACCAGGTTGCTCAGCTGCGAGGTCGTCAGCGCCTGGATCTGCGAGGTCGACAGGCGGGCGATCTGGTCCGTCGTCAGCACGTTCAGGTCATCGGTGTTGAGGCCGATGATCTGCGGATTGGTGGTCAGCGCGTTGAGCTGGGTGCTGGTGAGGCCGCGCAGCTGATCGCTGGTCAAGCCATCGATCTGAGTGCTGGACAGGGCTCGCAACGCGGCCGTCGTCAACGACTTCATGTCGACGGCGTCGATGGCCGACAGCTGGTCGGTGGACAGCGACTGGGCCTGGGCCGAGCTCAGCACAGCAACCTGGGCCGTGGACAGGGCCGTCATGTCGGCGGCCGTCAATCCCTGGACCTGCGACGTCGTCAGCGAGCCGATCTGGGCGGTGCTGAGGCTGGAGACTTCATCGGAACTCAGCGTCAGGATCTGGTCCGAACTCAGGCCGCGCAGCGCGGCGGTCGTGACCGCACGCAGGTCGGCTGTCTCGAGCTTGGGCAACTGGTCGGAGGTCAGCGAACCGAACTGGGTGGATGACAGCGAGGCGAACTGGGCCGAACCCATCGCATTCAGGTTGTCTGTCGTCAGGTTGCTGAGCTGCGTGGTGGTCAGCACCTGGACCTGGGCGGTGGAGAGCTTGTTGAACTGGTCGGACGACAGGCTGTTGAGGTCGTCCGTGTTCAGCGTGCGGACCTGGTCGGTGGTCAGGGCATTGATCTGGCTGGAAGACAGGGCCCGCAACTGATCCGAGGTCAGGCCGTCGAGTTGGGTGCTGCTGAGGGCGCGCAGGGCGGCCGTTGTCAGCGACTTCATGTCAGCCGCGTCGATGGCGGACAGTTGATCCGTGTTCAGTGCGGCCGCCTGGGCCGAGCTCAGCACGGCCACCTGGGCGGTGCCCAGGGCCGTCATGTCAGCGGCCGTCAGGCCCTGGACCTGGGACGTCGTGAGCGAACCGATCTGGGCGGTGCTCAGGCTGGAGACCTCATCGGAGCTCAGCGTCAGGATCTGGTCCGAGCTCAGGCCGCGCAGTGCGGCGGTCGTGACGGCGCGCAGGTCGGCCGTCTCCAGCTTGGGCAACTGGTCGGACGTAAGCGAACCGAACTGGGTGGACGACAGCGTGGCGAACTGGGCCGAGCCCATCGCATTGAGGTTGTCCGTCGTCAGGTTGCTCAGCTGAGCGGTCGTCAGCACCTGCACCTGGGCGGTGGAGAGCTTGTTGAACTGGTCGGACGTGAGGCTGTTGAGGTCGTCCGTGTTCAGCGTGCGGACCTGGTCGGTGGTCAGCGAGTTGATCTGGCTGGAGCTCAGCGCGCGCAGTTGGTCGGAGGTCAGGCCGTCGAGCTGGGTGCTGGACAGCGAGCGCAGAGCCGCCGTCGTCAGCGACTTCATGTCGGCGGCTTCGATGGCGGACAGCTGGTCGGTCGACAGGTTCTGGGCCTGGGCCGAGCTCAACGCGGCCACCTGGGCCGTTCCCAGGGCCGTCATGTCGCCAGCCGTCAGGCCCTTGACCTGGGCCGTCGTCAACGTGGCGATCTGGGCCGTCGTCATCGAACCGACTTCGTCGGACGTCAGCGACTGGACCTGATCGGAGCTCAGGCCGCGCAGCGCATTGGTCGTGACGGCGCGCAGATCGGCCGTCTCCATCTTGGAGAGCTGATCGGTGCCCAGGGCGCCGAACTGGTTGGAAGACAGCGTGGCGAACTGGGCCGAGCCCATCGCGTTGAGGCTGTCGGTGACCAGGTTGCTCAGCTGGGTCGTCGTCAGCGCCTGGATCTGCGAGGTCGACAGGCGGGCGATCTGATCCGTCGTCAGCACGTTCAGGTCATCGGTGCTAAGGCTGACGATCTGCGGGCTGGTGGTCAGCGCATTGAGCTGGGCGCTGGTCAGCGCCCGCAGCTGATCGCTGGTCAGGCCATCGATCTGGGCGCTGGACAGCGCACGCAGGGAGGCCGTCGTCAGCGACTTCATGTCGGCCGCATCGATGGCCGAGAGCTGGTCCGTGTTCAGCGCAGCGGCCTGGGCCGAGTTCAGCGCCGCCACCTGGGCGGTGCCGAGCGCCGTCATGTCGGCGGCGGTGAGACCCTTGACCTGGGCGGTCGTGAAGGCCGTCACCTGGCCCGTGGACAGGCTGGACACCTCGTCGGAGGTCAGCGACTGGACCTGGTCGGAACTCAGGCCGCGCAGCGCATTGGTCGTGACGGCACGCAGGTCGGCCGTCTCGAGCTTGGACAGCTGGTCGGTCGTCAGCGAGCCGAACTGGCTGGAGGACAGTGTCGCGAACTGGGCCGAGCCCATCGCGTTGAGGCTGTCCGTGGCCAGGTTGGACAGCTGCGTCGTCGTCAGCGCCTGGATCTGCGAGGTCGACAGGCGGGAGATCTGATCCGTCGTCAGAACGTTGAGGTCGTCCGTGTTGAGGCTGACGATCTGCGGGCTGGTCGTCAGCGCGTTGAGCTGGGTGCTGGTCAGGCCACGCAGCTGGTCGCTGGTCAGGCCGTCGAGCTGGGTGCTGCTCAGGGCGCGCAGGGCGGCCGTCGTCAACGACTTCATGTCGGCCGCGTCGATGGCCGACAGCTGGTCGGTGGACAGCGACTGTGCCTGAGCCGAACTCAGCACGGCCACCTGGGCGGTGCCCAGGGCCGTCATGTCGGCAGCCGTCAGGCCTTGGATCTGGCTGGTGGTCAGCGAGCCGATCTGGGCGGTCGTGAGGCTGGACACCTCATCGGAGCTCAGCGTCAGCACCTGATCCGAGGAGAGGCCGCGCAGCGCGGCCGTCGTGACGGCGCGCAGGTCGGCGGTTTCCAGCTTGGGCAACTGGTCAGACGTCAGTGAACCGAATTGCGTGGAATTCAGCGATGCGAACTGGGCTGTGCCCAGGGCGTTGAGGTTGTCCGTCGTCAGGTTGCTGAGCTGAGTGGTCGTCAGCACCTGGATCTGGGCAGTGGAAAGCTTGTTGAACTGGTCGGACGACAGGCTGTTGAGATCGTCCGTGTTCAGCGTGCGGACCTGGTCGGTGGTCAGCGAGTTGATCTGGCTGGAGCTCAGCGCGCGCAACTGGTCCGAGGTCAGGCCGTCCAACTGGGTGCTGGACAGGGCGCGCAGGGCGGCCGTCGTCAGCGACTTCATGTCGGCCGCCTCGATGGCTGACAGCTGATCCGTGCTCAATGCGGCCGCTTGGCTAGAGCTCAGCACGCCAACCTGGGCCGTGGACAGGGCCGTCATGTCACCGGCCGTCAGGCCCTTGACTTGCGTGGCGGACAGCGAAGCAATCTGTCCCGTGGACAGGCCCGCCACCTCGTCGGAGGTCAGCGTCAGGATCTGGTCGGAGCTCAGGCCCGCCAGTGCCGCAGTCGTGACGGCGCGCAGATCGGCCGTCTCCATCTTGGGCAACTGGTCCGACGTCAGCGAACCCAGTTGCGACGAATTCAGCGTGGCGAACTGGGCCGAGCCCATCGCGTTGAGGTTGTCCGTCGTCAGGTTGCTCAGCTGAGCAGTCGTCAGCACCTGCACCTGGGCGGTGGAGAGCTTGTTGAACTGGTCGGACGTGAGGCTGTTGAGGTCGTCCGTGTTCAGCGTGCGGACCTGGTCGGTGGTCAGCGAGTTGATCTGGCTGGAGCTCAGCGCGCGCAGCTGGTCCGAGGTCAGGCCGTCGAGCTGGGTGCTGGACAGGGCACGCAGGGCGGCCGTCGTCAGCGACTTCATGTCGGCGGCTTCGATGGCGGAGAGCTGGTCGGTCGACAGGTTCTGGGCCTGGGCCGAGCTCAGAGCGGCCACCTGGGCGGTACCGAGCGCCGTCATGTCGCCGGCCGTCAGGCCCTTGACCTGGGCCGTCGTCAGTGCGGCCACCTGGGCAGTGGTCAACGAACTCACTTCGTCCGAGCTCAGCGACTGGACCTGATCGGAACTCAGGCCGCGCAGTGCAGCGGTCGTGACCGCGCGCAGGTCGGCCGTCTCCATCTTGGAGAGCTGGTCGGTCGTCAGCGAGCCGAACTGGCTGGAAGACAGCGTGGCGAACTGGGCCGAGCCCATCGCATTCAGGCTGTCGGTGACCAGGTTGCTCAGCTGCGTGGTCGTCAGCGCCTGGATCTGCGCGGTCGACAGTCGGGCAATCTGGTCCGTCGTCAGGACATTGAGGTCATCGGTGTTGAGGCCGACGATCTGCGGGCTGGTGGTCAGCGCGTTGAGCTGGGCGCTGGTGAGGGCGCGCAACTGGTCGCTGGTCAGGCCATCGATCTGGGTGCTCGACAGGGCGCGCAGGGCGGCCGTCGTCATCGACTTCATGTCGGCCGCATCGATGGCGGACAGCTGGTCGGTGTTCAGTGCCGCGGCTTGAACCGAACTCAGGGCGGCCACCTGGGCGCTGCTCAGCGCCGTCATGTCGCCGGCCGTCAGGCCCTTGACCTGGCTGGCCGACAGCGAGGCGATCTGGCCGGTCGACAGGCCGGCCACCTCGTCGGAGGTCAGCGTCAGGATCTGGTCGGAGGTCAGGCCGGCCAGGGCCGCGGTCGTGACGGCGCGCAGGTCGGCCGTCTCCAGCTTGGGCAACTGGTCGCTGGTCAGCGAACCGAACTGGGCCGAGCTCAGCGTCGCGAACTGCGATGAGCCCATCGCATTGAGGCTGTCGGTGGCCAGATGGCTGAGCTGGGTGGTCGTCAGCGACTGGACCTGGGCGGTGGACAGCTTGTTGAACTGGTCGGACGTGAAGCTGTTCAGGTCGTCGGTGTTCAACGTGCTGACCTGGGCAGTGGTCAGCGAGTTGATCTGGCTGGAGGAGAGGGCGCGCAGTTGGTCGGAGGTGAGGCCATCCAGCTGTGTGCTGGTCAGGGCGCGCAGGGCGGCCGTGGACAGGAAGCGGACGTCGCCGGTCTCGATGGCGGCCAACTGGTCGGTGTTCAGCGCCTGGGCCTGGGTCGAGCTCAGCACGCCGATCTGGGCGGTGCCCAGGGCGGTCATGTCGCCGGCCGTCAGGCCCTGCACTTGAGATGTGCTGAGTGAGCCGATCTGGGCGGTCGTGAGGCTGGACACCTCGTCGGAGCTCAGCGTCAGGATCTGGTCGGAAGAGAGGCCGCGCAACGCGGCGGTCGTGACCGAGCGCAGGTCGGCCGTCTCCATCTTGGGCAACTGGTCCGACGTCAGCGAACCGAACTGGCTGGAGTTCAGCGTCGCGAACTGGGCCGAACCCATCGCGTTGAGGTTGTCGGTGGCCAGGCTGCTCAACTGGGCCGTCGTCAGCACGGCGACCTGGGCGGTGGAAAGCTTGTTGAACTGGTCGGACGTGAGGCTGTTGAGGTCGTCCGTGTTCAGCGTGCGGACCTGGTCGGTCGTCAGCGCGTTGATCTGGCTGGAGGTTAGGGCGCGCAGCTGGTCGCTGGTGAGGCCGTCCAGCTGGGTGCTGGTCAGGCCACGCAGGGCGGCCGTGCTCAGCGATTTCATGTCAGCCGCCTCGATGGCGGACAACTGGTCGGTGTTCAGGGCCGACACCTGGGCCGAGCCCAGGGCGGCGATCTGGGCGGTGCCCAGGGCCGTCATGTCGCCGGCCGTCAGGCCTTGCACTTGGGCCGTGGTCAGCGCAGCGATCTGGCCCGTGGTCAGGACGCCCACCTCGTCGGAGGTCAGCGTCTGGATCTGGTCGGAGGAGAGGCCGCGCAGTGCCGCGGTCGTGACGGCGCGCAGGTCGGCCGTCTCCATCGTCGGCAGCTGGTCAGAGGTCAGCGAGCCGAACTGCGTGGAGTTCAGCGTCGCGAATTGGGCCGAGCCCATGGCGTTGAGGCTGTCCGTCGTCAGGTGGCTCAGCTGCGCCGTCGTCAGCGCGGCGACCTGGGCGGTGGAGAGCTTGTTGAACTGGTCGGACGCCAGGCTGTTGAGGTCGTCCGTGTTCAGCGTGCGGATCTGGTCGGTCGTCAGCGCGTTGATCTGGCCAGAGGTCAGGGCACGCAGTTGATCGCTGGTCAGGCCATCCAGCTGGGTGCTGGTCAGGCCACGCAAGGCGGCCGTGCTCAGCGACTTCATGTCGGCGGCCTCGATGGCCGACAGCTGGTCGGTGTTCAGGGCCGACACCTGGGCCGAGCCCAGGGCGGCGATCTGGGCGGTGCCCAGGGCCGTCATGTCGCCGGCCGTCAGGCCCTTGACCTGGGCCGTCGTCAAGGCGGCGATCTGGCCCGTCGTCAGGGCGCCCACCTCGTCGGAGGTCAGGGTCTGGATCTGGTCGGAGGAGAGGCCGCGCAGTGCCGCGGTCGTGACGGCGCGCAGGTCGGCCGTCTCCATCGTCGGCAGCTGGTCGGACGTCAGCGCGCTGAACTGGGCCGAGTTCAGCGCGGCGAACTGGGTCGAGCCCATCGCGTTGAGGCTGTCCGTCGTCAGGTGGCTCAACTGGGCCGTCGTCAGCACGGCGACCTGGGCGGTGGAGAGCTTGTTGAACTGGTCGGACGACAAGCTGTTCAGGTCGTCCGTGTTCAGCGTACGGACCTGGTCGGTGGTCAGGGCATTGATCTGGCCCGAGCTCAGGGCACGCAACTGGTCGCTGGTCAGGCCGTCCAGCTGGGTGCTGGTGAGCGCCCGCAGGGCGACCGTCGTCAGTGACTTCATGTCGGCCGCATCGATGGCGGACAACTGATCAGTGTTCAGCTGGGCGACCTGGGCCGAGCTCAGCACGGCCACCTGGGCAGTGTCCAGGGCCGTCATGTCACCAGCCGTCAGGCCTCGCACCTGGGCCGTGGTCAGCGCGGCGATCTGGCCGGTCGTCAAAGCGCCCACCTCGTCGGAGGTGAGGGTCTGGATCTGATCGGAACTCAGGCCGCGCAGCGCCACCGTCGTGATGGCGCGCAGATCGGCGCTCTCCATCTTGGGCAGTTGGTCGGAGGTCAGCGAACCGACCTGCAGGGAGGACAGAGCGGCGAACTGGGCCGAGCCCATCGCGTTCAGGCCATCCGTCGTCAGGTGGCTGAGCTGGCTGGTCGTCAGCGACTGCACCTGGGCCGTGCTGAACTTGTTGAACTGGTCCGACGTCAGGGTGTTGAGGTCGTCGGTGTTCAAGGTGCTGACCTGGGCGGTGGTCAGCGCGAGGATCTGGCTGGAAGACAGGGCGCGCAGCTGGTCGCTGGTGAGACCGTCCAGCTGGGTGCTGGTCAGGGCGCGCAGCGCGGCCGTGGACAGGAACTTGATGTCCGTCGCTTCCAGGGCCGACAGCTGGTCCGTGGAGAAACCCTTGGCCTGCGTCGAAGTCAGGGCGCCGACCTGGGCGGTGGTCAGCGCCACCATGTCGGCGGCATTGAAGCCCTGCAACTGCGCGGTGCTCAGCTGCAGGATCTGGCCGGTGCTCAGGGCCTGCAGCTGGTCGGTCGTCAGGACGCCGATCTGGTCGGAATTGAAGCCGCCGATGGAGGCGGTCGAAATGGCGCGCAGGTCCTCGGTCTGGAAAGCGCGCAGTTGGTCGCTGCTCAAGACAGAAAGGCCGCTGGAGGTGATCACAGCGGCCTGTACGGTGGTCAGCGCAATCAGCTGGTCGGTGCTGAAGGCGGCCCAGTCTTCGGTCGTGAAATCCCGGATCGACGTGGTCGTGAGGCCAGGGATCTTGGAGACCGGAATGAAGGGGACGATGCTTGCCATGGTTGTACCTGCTGTGCTGACGGCCACGCCCTCATGGAGGTGGCGGCTTGCAACCCGGGGCAGCCGGCCAATGCCGTGGCACGGCCGTATCCCTAGATTTCAAGTGCTTCGATCGGTTATCGGGCCGGCCCCGCTTGACTTGAGGAACAAAGTCTCAAATCGGCCGGAATCAACCCGAACCGAGGCCGCCGCCCACGGCCCGAACACCCGGACCGGGGGTGGTTTTCCCAGTAATTGCCATGCTAGTAAGGACTTAGCGAAGCCACACGCCGATAAGCGCGGGCTTTCGGTGGCAGTTCACGCACCGCCCGTCTGCCTTCACAAAGCTGTCTGGGTGGCGCTCAGTCCGTTACAAAAATGGGCCGTGACAAGCTGCCTGCAGGCTTGCGCATCGCGCGCAAGCAGCGCTTGGACGATGGCGCGGTGTTCCTCCAGCGACTCCGCCAGCCGTCCCTCCCGGAACAGCGAATGGTGGCGATTGAGCTTCATCAGCCGCCGCAAGTCACCGACGATCTGCAGCCGCCAGCGGTTGCCGTCGATCTCCAGCACACGCAGGTGGAAGCGTTCGTTGGCGGCGAAGAAGGCGTCCCGGTCGGGCAACGCCTCCTCCAGCGCGCGATGCAGTTCGCCGAGTTCGTTCAACTCGGCATCCGTCGCCCGGACACAGATTTCGGCGGCGGCGTCACTTTCTAGAAGGGAGAGCAGTTGGTAGGCTTCCCTGACGTCCCGCTCGCTCATCTCCGTCACATAGGCGCCGCGCCGAAGCTTCATCGTCACCAGGCCCTCGGAGGCCAGCACCTTCAGCGCCTCGCGCATGGGCGTGCGGCTGATACCCAGCTCGGCGCAGAGCTTGAGCTCGTCGATCCACGACCCCGGCTCCAGCTCCCGCGCCAGGATCTGCTGGCGAAGACGGTCGGCCACCTGCTCATACAGAGCCGAGGCGGCGAGGGGGGCGTGGTCGAGGGAACCGGGCATGGCGGCCGAGTGTAGCGATTCTGAATTCATAATTATGAATAATCAGTCGGCTAAGATGCCGGCCCAGTTACAGGAGAGTTTCGATGTCGGACGACAGCCGCGCCGGGGACGCCCCGGAGTTCAAGACTGCCACGCTGGAGCAATGGACCAAGGCCGCCGCCAAGTCCGCCCCGGGCGGTGACGTGGCGGCACTGAACTGGGTGACGCCCGAGGGGTTGATGGTCAAGCCGCTCTACACCGCGGCCGATGTGGCCGACCTGCCGCACGCTGACACGCTGCCCGGCTTCGAGCCCTTCCTGCGCGGCCCGCAGGCGACGATGTACGCCGCCCGGCCCTGGACGATCCGCCAGTACGCTGGCTTCTCCACCGCCGAGGAGAGCAATGCCTTTTATAGAAAGGCACTCGCCGCCGGCGGCCAGGGCGTGTCGGTGGCCTTTGACCTGGCGACCCACCGCGGCTACGACAGCGACCATCCCAGAGTGACCGGCGACGTCGGCAAGGCCGGCGTGGCCATCGACTCGGTGGAGGACATGAAGATCCTGTTCGACGGCATCCCGCTGGACAAGGTCTCCGTCTCCATGACGATGAACGGCGCCGTGCTGCCGGTGCTGGCGGGCTATGTGGTGGCGGCGGAAGAGCAGGGCGTGTCGCAGGACAAGCTGGCCGGGACCATCCAGAACGACATCCTCAAGGAGTTCATGGTCCGCAACACCTATATCTACCCGCCGGAGCCGTCGATGCGCATCGTCGGCGACATCATTGAGTACACGGCGCGGGAGATGCCCAAGTTCAACTCCATCTCCATCTCGGGCTATCACATGCAGGAGGCGGGCGCCAACCAGGCGCTGGAGCTGGCCTTCACGCTGGCCGACGGCCAGGAGTATGTGAAGACGGCCATGGCCAAGGGCCTGAGCGTCGACGACTTCGCGCCGCGCCTGAGCTTCTTCTGGGCCATCGGGATGAACTTCTATCTCGAGATCGCCAAGATGCGTGCGGCGCGGCTGCTGTGGACGCGCATCATGAAGAGCTTCGGCGCGACCGCGCCTAAGAGCCTGATGCTGCGCACCCACTGCCAGACCTCGGGATGGAGCCTGACCGCCCAGGACCCGTACAACAACGTGGTGCGCACCACCATCGAAGCCATGGCTGCCGTGTTCGGCGGCACGCAGAGCCTGCACACCAACTCGCTGGACGAGGCCATTGCCCTGCCCACCGAGTTCAGCAGCCGCATCGCGCGCAACACCCAGCTCATCATCCAGGAAGAGACCCACATCACCAGCGTCGTCGACCCCTGGGCCGGCAGCTACATGATGGAAAAGCTCACCCAGGACATGGCCGACAAGGCCTGGGAGATCATCGAAGAGGTCAATGCCCAGGGCGGCATGATCAAGTCGGTGGACTCGGGCTGGGCCAAGCTGAAGATCGAGGCGAGTGCAGCCGAGAAGCAGGCCCGCATCGATTCCGGCCAGGACGTCATCGTCGGCGTCAACAAGTACAAGCTGGCCAAGGAAGACCCCATCGACATCCTGGACGTGGACAACGTCAAGGTGCGCGACGGCCAGATCGAGCGCCTGAACCGCATCAAGGCCACGCGCGACACCGCCGCCGTGCAGGCCGCGCTGGCCGCGCTGACGCAGGCCGCGGAGACTGGCGAAGGCAACCTGCTGGACCTGTCCATCAAGGCCGTGCGCCTTCGCGCGACGGTGGGCGAGGTGTCCGACGCGCTGGAGGCCGTATTCGGCCGCCACCGTGCCGACACGCACAAGGTCAGCGGTGTCTACGCGGCCGCCTACGACTCGGCAGAGGGCTGGGCCAAGCTGCAGGAGGAGATCGCGGCCTTTGGTGACGAGCAAGGCCGCCGCCCGCGCGTGATGATCGCCAAGCTCGGCCAGGACGGCCACGACCGTGGCGCCAAGGTCGTGGCCACCGCCTTTGCCGACCTGGGCTTTGACGTCGACATCGGCCCGCTGTTCCAGACGCCCGAGGAATGCGCCCGCCAGGCCATAGAGAACGACGTGCACGCGGTGGGCATCTCGACGCTGGCGGCCGGGCACAAGACGCTGGTGCCGGCCATCATTGCCGAGCTGAAGAAGCAGGGCGCGGACGACATCATCGTGTTCGTGGGCGGCGTCATCCCGGCCCAGGACTACGACATGCTGTACGCGGCGGGCGTGAAGGGCATCTACGGTCCGGGCACGCCCATCCCGGCCAGCGCCAAGGACGTTCTGGAGCAGATCCGATTGCAGGCGGCGGCCTGATGGTGCCGACGCTGGCGCCCGTCGCCGACGCCGACTTCGAGGCCATGCTCAGCATCCGCATGGAAGCGCTGCGCGAGAGCCTGGAGCGGCTCGGTCGCTTCAACCCCGAGGTGGCGCGGGCGCGGCTGAAGAGCCAGTTCCGCCCTGAGTGGATGCAGCATCTTG
Source organism: Roseateles sp. P5_D6 (assembly GCF_054049415.1). Taxonomy (NCBI): domain Bacteria; kingdom Pseudomonadati; phylum Pseudomonadota; class Betaproteobacteria; order Burkholderiales; family Sphaerotilaceae; genus Roseateles; species Roseateles sp. P5_D6. The sequence goes on from NZ_JBFUMK010000022.1 coordinate 17,537, forward strand.
TGGTGGATGGCGAGCGCGTCGGCTACTTCACCGTCGAGCCGCGCGAGGGCGAACTGCGCCTGCATCACCTCTACCTGCGGCCAGCAGCCCAAGGGCAGGGCGTGGGCGCGTGGGTGCTTGACCAGATCAAGTCGCAAGGCCTGCCCATCACGCTGGCCGCGCTGCGCGAGAGCCGCGCGAACGACTTCTATCGCCGCCACGGCTTCCGCGTCGTTGAAGAACAGGAGTTCGACACCGAATACCGCTGGGAGGCCGAGTGAGCCTTGCGGCACCCTTGCAAGCCGGCGACCGCCGTGCGCTGGCCAAGGCCATCACGCTGATCGAGTCCACCCGGGCCGATCACCGCGAACAGGCCGACGCGCTGCTGACGGCGCTGATGCCCGCCACCGGCGGCGCGCTGCGCCTGGGCATCTCCGGCGTTCCGGGCGTGGGCAAGAGCACCTTCATCGAAGCCTTCGGCATGTTCCTGCTGGAACGTGGCCACCGCGTGGCGGTGCTGACGGTGGACCCGTCGAGCACGCTGTCCGGCGGTGCCATCCTGGGCGACAAGACGCGCATGGAAAGGCTTTCCATGGACCAGCGCGCCTTCATCCGCCCCAGTCCCAGCAGTGGCACGCTGGGCGGCGTGGCCGAGAAGACGCGCGAGGCCATGCTGCTGTGCGAGGCGGCGGGCTATGACGTCGTCATCGTCGAGACGGTCGGCGTCGGCCAGAGCGAGACGGCCGTGGCCGGCATGACCGACCTATACCTGCTGCTGCAACTGCCCAACGCGGGCGACGATTTGCAGGCCATCAAGAAGGGCGTCATGGAACTGGCCGACTTGGTCGTCATCAACAAGGCCGACCTGGACGACGTGGCCGCCACGCGTGCCCAGGCCCAGATCACGTCCGCGTTGCGGCTGTTGCCCAGGCATGCGCACGCCAACCATCGCGTGATGAAGGTCAGCGCGCTGAAGGCCGATGGCATAGCGCCCGTGTGGGACGCGCTGACTGCACTGCGCACAGCGAGTGAAGGCAGCGGCGGCTGGGCGGCCAAGCGCCGCGAGCAGTCCCTGGCGTGGATGTGGGCGCGCATCCAGTCCGGCCTGAAGCAGGCCTTTGTCGCGCACCCCGGCGTGAAGAACCAACTCGAAGCGGCAACGGCAGCGGTGCGGGAAGGCCGCACGCCGGCATCCACCGCGGCACGCCAGTTGCTGGCGACCTTCAGGAGCAACCCATGATCACCGGCCTGCATCACATCAATCTGCGCGCACCCGCCGAGCTGCTCGCAGTGCTGCGCGATTTCTACCGCGACGTGCTCGGCCTCGAGCAAGGGCCGCGGCCGGACTTCGACAGCCCAGGCTACTGGCTCTATGCCAGCGGCCACCCGGTCGTCCACCTGTCCACGCAGCGGGCCAATGAAGCGGTGCGCGGCCCGGTGAACCCCGCCGCCCCGACGACCTACGACCACACGGCCTTCTTCGGCACTGACCCGGTGGGCACCGCGGCGCATCTGCGCGCGCTGGGCGTGAGCTTCCACGAGTCCCGCTCGCCCGTCACCGGCCAGCACCAGTTCTTCTTCCAAGACCCCGCCGGTAATGGCGTGGAGATCAATTTCCCGTTCGAGGGTTGAACCCATATGCAAGACATCCTGCAAGCACTCGAAGCCAAGCGCGCCCGTGCGCGGCTCGGCGGTGGCGAGAAGCGCATTGCCGCCCAGCACGCCAAGGGCAAGTTGACGGCGCGCGAACGGCTGGAGCTGCTGTTCGACGAAGGCAGCTTCGAGGAATGGGACATGTTCGTCGAGCACCGCTGCGTGGACTTCGGCATGCAGGACAACAAGATCCCCGGCGACGGCGTCGTGACCGGCTACGGCATGATCAACGGGCGCCTGGCCTTCGCCTTCAGCCAGGACTTCACGGTCTTCGGCGGCGCGCTCTCCGAAGCCCATGCCGAGAAGATCTGCAAGGTGATGGACCAGGCCATGAAGGTCGGTGCCCCGGTCATCGGCCTGAACGATTCGGGCGGCGCGCGCATCCAGGAAGGTGTCGCGTCCCTGGGCGGTTATGCCGACGTGTTCCAGCGCAATGTGATGGCCTCCGGCGTCGTGCCGCAGATCAGCATGATCATGGGCCCCTGCGCCGGCGGCGCGGTCTACTCGCCGGCGATGACCGACTTCATCTTCATGGTGCGGGACAGCAGCTACATGTTCGTCACCGGCCCCGAGGTCGTGAAGACCGTGACGCACGAGGAAGTGACCGCCGAGGAACTGGGCGGCGCCACCACGCACAACAGCCGCAGCGGCGTGGCTGACCTGTCGTTCGAGAACGATGTCGAGGCGCTGTTGATGCTGCGCCGCTTCTTCAACTACCTGCCGCTGTCCAACCGCGAGAAGGCGCCATGCCGCCCGAGCGGCGACCCGGCCAATCGGCTGGACATGTCGCTGGACACGCTGGTGCCCGAGAACCCGAACAAGCCCTACGACATCAAGGAACTGATCCTCAAGGTCGTCGACGACGGTGACTTCTTCGAGTTGCAGCCCGACTACGCGAAGAACATCGTTACGGGCTTTGCGCGCATGGAAGGCCAGACGGTGGGCATCGTCGCCAACCAGCCGCTGGTGCTGGCCGGCTGCCTGGACATCAAGAGCAGCATCAAGGCCGCGCGCTTCGTGCGCTTCTGCGACGCGTTCAACATCCCGGTCGTCACTTTCGTCGACGTGCCCGGCTTCATGCCTGGCACCTCACAGGAGTACGGCGGCATCATCAAGCATGGTGCCAAGCTGCTGTATGCGTACGCCGAGTGCACGGTGCCCAAGATCACCGTCATCACCCGCAAGGCCTACGGTGGCGCCTACGACGTGATGGCCTCCAAGCACCTGCGCGGCGACGTCAACTTCGCCTGGCCCAACGCCGAGATCGCCGTGATGGGCGCCAAGGGCGCGGTGGAGATCATCTTCCGCGAGGACAAGGGCGACCCTGCCAAGCTGGCGGCCCGCGAGGCCGAATACAAGGCCCGCTTCGCCAACCCCTTCATCGCCGGCAGCCGCGGCTTCATCGACGACGTCATCCAGCCGCACGAGACGCGCAAGCGAATCTGCCGCAGCCTGTCGATGCTGAAGGACAAGAAGCTGGAGAACCCGTGGCGCAAGCACGGGAACATCCCGCTGTGAAGCACGCTTGGTTCTTGGCGTTGGGGCTGCTGGCCTCCCATGCGCAGGCCGCGCAGCACAAGGACGCGGCCAGCGGCTGCGTGGTGTCCGCGCCGGCCTATCTGGCCAGCAACGACTATGCGTTCAGCTACCAGGGCGCCTGCCGCGACGGCCTCGCCGAAGGCCAGGGCAAGGCCATCTGGACACTGCGCAATTCGCCCCAGCACCGCGAGGAATGGGCAGGGCGTTTCAGTGCCGGTGTCTACCTGCCCGAGCCGTCGCAAGGCCTCAAGGCGCGCGCGCTGCGGGGCGACAACGTGCTGTTCGATCTCGGCCCCCTGCCCAAGCTGGAGGGCATGAGCCCGCGCCTGGCTGTGGAGGCCACCAGCGAGCTGACCAAATACCCCGACCCTTGCAAGCCCGACACCCTCTTCGTGCTGCAGGCCGATGGGCCTGCGCTTGTGTCTGACGACGTGGCCAAGCAGATGCTGCGCTCGGCGCTGGACAAGCTCAAGCTCCGCTGTGGCGATGACCGCCTGCGCGAGCGCAGCCGGCCTGGCGGTGAGCGCAGCCACGTCCGCGTGCGGTTGGTGCCGCAGGCCGATCTCGAGGCGGATCAGTACGGCAATCCCAAGGGCGTTGTCGTCGAGGCATCGCTGCCGCTGGAAGCCGGCAAGGATTTCACCCAGTACAGCAACAGCGTCGCCAGCCAGCAACGCCAACGCCAGGCGCGTGAAGAGCGTGACGCACAGAAGCAGGCCAATGCGCAGCGCCTGCAGGCCTTTGCCAAGCCATTGGGTGCCGGCATCTGGGTCGGCCTGAACGCGCTGGCGCAGAACCCCTTCCGCTACCAGGACCAGGTCGTGCTGACGGCCGTGAAGCTCAACGATGTGGTCGCGCCGACGCGTGCTCGCGTGGTCGGCATTGGGGGTGGCTACCAGAGCAATTTCGCCTTGGTCGAAGGCGAGAGCCTGGCCAAGTGGGAGCCTGGCGCGCGCGTACTGGCCGTTAAGGTGCTGGGCCGACTGCCCAACACCGATGCCGATCTGCCGGCCGGCTTGCATCTGCAACTGGTGGGGCAGTTGACCTGCTCACAGGGGGATTGTGGCGACCGTCTGTCCCTGCCCGGCCAGTTGCGTGATGGCGAGGCGCCTCAATGAGCAAGGCCAGCTGCGCCGCCGAAGCGCGCCAACTCACCGACATCCCCAACATCGGCAAGGCCATGGCCGCCGATCTCGTCCAACTGGGCCTGCCCACGCCTGCGCACGTGAAGGCCATGGACCCCTTCAAGACCTACGACCGCCTGCGCGACCCGATGGGCCAGCGCCATGACCCCTGCGTGCTGGATACCTTCATGGCCGCCCACGATTTCATGAACGGCGGGCCAGCCCAGCCGTGGTGGCACTTCACCGAGCAGCGCAAGAAGCTGCTCGCGAAAACGAAATAACGAGGCACCTCATGTTTACCAAGATCCTGATTGCCAACCGGGGTGAGATCGCCTGCCGGGTCATCGCCACGGCAAGGAAGATGGGCATCGCTACCGTCGCCGTCTATTCCGAAGCCGACAAGGACGCCCGCCACGTCGACCTGGCCGATGAAGCCGTGCTGCTTGGCCCCGCGCCGTCGCGCGAGAGCTACCTCGTTGCCGACAAGATCATTGCCGCGGCCAAAGACACGGGCGCCCAGGCCATCCACCCCGGCTACGGCTTCCTGTCCGAGAACGAAGAGTTCGCGCGTCGCGTCGAGGAAGAGGGCCTGGTCTTCATCGGCCCCAAGCACGGCTCCATCGCCGCGATGGGCGACAAGATCGCGTCCAAGAAGCTGGCGACCGCGGCCGGCGTCAATACCATCCCCGGCCACAACGAGCCCATCCTGTCGGCGGAAGAGGCCGTGGGCATCGCCGCCAGGATCGGCTACCCGGTCATGATCAAGGCCAGCGCCGGCGGCGGTGGCAAGGGCCTGCGCGTGGCCTTCAACGACAAGGAGGCCTTCGAGGGCTTCACCTCCTGCCGCAACGAGGCGCGCAACAGCTTTGGCGACGACCGCGTCTTTATTGAGAAGTTCGTCGAGGAGCCGCGCCACATCGAGATCCAGGTGCTGGGCGATTCACAGGGCCATGTCGTCTACCTGTGGGAGCGCGAATGCTCCATCCAGCGCCGCCACCAGAAAGTCATCGAGGAAGCGCCGTCGCCCTTTATCAGCGAGGCCACGCGCCGCGCGATGGGCGAGCAGGCGGTGCAACTGGCAAAGGCGGTGAACTACCAGAGCGCCGGCACGGTGGAGTTCGTCGTCGGCAAGGACCAGCGCTTCTACTTCCTGGAGATGAACACGCGGCTGCAGGTAGAGCACCCGGTCACCGAGTGCATCACCGGGCTGGACCTCGTCGAGCAGATGATTCGCGTCGCCGCCGGCGAGCCGCTGTCATTCACGCAGGAGCAGATCAAGCGCGAAGGTTGGGCCATCGAATGCCGCATCAATGCGGAAGACCCCTTCCGCAACTTCCTGCCCAGCACCGGCCGCCTGGTGCGCTACCAGCCGCCCGAGACGACGATGACGCAGGCCGAGCCGCAGCGCTTTGGTGTGCGCGTGGACACCGGCGTCTACGAGGGCGGCGAGATCCCGATGTTCTACGACTCGATGATCGCCAAGCTCATCGTGCACGGCCGCGACCGGGCCGAAGCCATCGCCAAGATGCGCGAGGCGCTGAACGGCTTCGTCATCCGCGGCGTGTCCAGCAACATCCCCTTCCAGGCGGCGCTGCTGGCCCACCCGGACTTCGCGACCGGCAACTTCAACACCGGCTTCATCGCCCAGCATTACGCCGGCGGCTTCAAGGCCGAGGATGTGCCGCATGACGACCCGCTCTTCCTTGTCGCGCTGGCCGGCTTCATCCGCCGCAAGGCACGTGAGCGCGAGGCCGGCATCAGCGGCCAGTTGCGCGGCCACGAGGTGCAGATCGAGCACGACTACGTTGCCGTCGTCAATCTCGGCGCTGGCCACAGCGAGCGCCATGCGCTGCACATCAGCGAATACGCGGGCGCGCTGGGCGAGGCACGCGTGCAGGTGGGCGGCAAGGACTACCGCATCGTTTCCAGCTCCCGCCTGAACGATGTGCGCATCACCGGCACCGTCAATGGCCTGGCCTTTACCGCCCAGGCTGAGCGCGGCACGGCGAAGAACCCGCTGGCCTATCGCATCCACCATGGCGGCCTGTTGATCGAGCTGACCGTGCTGAGCCCGCGCGCGGCCGAATTGCAGACGTTGATGCCCTACAAGGCACCGCCGGACACCTCCAAACTGCTGCTGTCGCCCATGCCCGGGCTGCTCGTGCACCTAGTTGCGCAGGTCGGCCAGACGGTTCAGGCCGGTGAGCGGCTGGCGGTCATCGAGGCGATGAAGATGGAGAACATCCTGACCGCCGCGCAGGACGTGACCGTCGCCGAGGTGTTGGCCAAGCCGGGCGAGAGCCTGTCGGTAGACCAGCCCATCCTGCGCTTTGCCTGAATCCGTCGCCATCGTCGGCGCCGGTGTCGCCGGCGCGGCCGCAGCGATTCGTCTGGCCGAGCGCGGCGTCGCTGTTGATCTGTACGAGGCCGTGCCCGAGCCCAAACCCATCGGTGCGGGCCTGCTGCTTCAGCCCACCGGCCAGCGCGTGCTCACGGCCATGGGGCTGCTGGACGAGGCGCTGGCGCTGGGTACGCGGGTAGACCGCTTGTTCGGCGACACGCCCTCGGGCCGCGCGGTGCTGGACATGAGCTACCGGCGCTTCCATCCTGAGGCCTATGGCCTGGGCATCCAGCGCGGCGCGTTGATGGGCATGCTGTGGAAGCGCGTGCGCGAGCTCGGCGTCCGCTGGCATTGCGGCGCGCTGGTTGAAGGCTTCGAGCAGGACGAGGCCGGCGTCACCTTGCGTTTGTCCGGCGGAGCCAAGGCTCGCCATGCCGCGCTGATCCTCGCCAACGGCAGCTTCTCCAGGCTGCGCGAAGGCATGAAGGTCAGCCAGCATGCGCGCGCCTTCCCCTGGGGCGCCGTCTGGACCGTGCTGCCGGCGCCGCCTGGTTTCCCTCAGATCGAGCTGCGCCAGCGCTTCCGGTCGGCGTCGCAGATGATCGGCCTGATGCCGGTCGGCAGGGCCGATCACGCCGATGGCGCACGAGGCATCAACCTGTTCTGGAGTCTGCCCGTCGCCGAACTTGAAGGTTGGCGCGAGCGCGTTGGGCTGGATCGCATCAAGCAGCAGATGGCCGAGCTCTTTCCCGACGTCTTGCCGCTGCTGGCCGGCCTCCGCGATGCCGGGCAGTTGCGTGAAGCCCGCTACGCCGATGTCCACATGGCGCGCTGGCATGACGGCCGCGTGCTGGCCATTGGTGACTGCGCCCATGGCATGAGCCCGCAGCTGGGGCAGGGCGCCAACATGGCGCTGATCGATGCGCACGAGCTGGCGAGCGAGGTCGGTGGCGACTGGCCCGGCGTGTTCGAGCGCTACGGCCGCCGCCGCCGCGCCCACCTGCGCTTCTACGGTCAGGCCAGCAAGGGCCTGACGCCGATGTTCCAGTCCCACGCCGTTGTCGCGCCCTGGTTGCGCGACCGCTTCTTCGGTTGGGGCGGGCGACTGCCCTATGTCCACCAGCAGTCCATCGCGGTGCTGGCCGGCTACAAGACCGGCTGGCTCTGGGGGCGGCTCAAGCTGGCCGGCTGCTGATGCGCTTCGGCCTGTTCGCCCATCTGCGTGTGCTGCGGGCCGCGCTGGCGCCGCTGCGCCAGCGCGGCTTCGGCAAGGCCCAGGCGCTGCTGTGGCAGTTGCCGGCGGCCGTGCTGCTGCGCGCCTGGCGCGCACTTGCCCAGCCCTGCAATGCGGCGCTGCTGAGCGGCACTGCCGGCGCGCGGCGCTGCGCCGAGTTCCAGCAGCGGCTGCCGCAAGACGGCCGGCCGCGGCTTTACGTCATCGTGATGCCGCAGACGCTGCATTTCCTGCAGCCCTGCCTGAGCCTGCTCGTGGACAGCGCACAGCTGGTGCTGCTGGCGAACGGCGCCCGGCGCTGGGAACGGCAATGGCTGGCGCGGCGCTTCCCGACGCTGCCCCTGCATGTGCTGCCGACGCTGCCGGCGTCCAGCGCACCGCATGGCGCGGTCGTCAGCCTGCTGCTGCGCACCGAGGGCGCCAGCTTTGGCATCCTCGACCATGACGCCTACGTCTTTGACGGCGGCCTGCTGCCGCGCTTGCTGCCCACGGGGCGGGACAGCATGGTCAGCTGCTTCGAGGCCCGCAGCGAGGAGACCGGCCTGGCCTATCCGCTGACGCATCTGCTCTTCCTCAACGCCCCGGTGCTGCGCGAGCTGATGGAGCGCTGGCAGGTCGACGCGCGCTTGTACCGTCGCGCACCGGCCTCGGTGGCCGAGCCTTTTGCACAACTGCATCTCGGGCCGCGCAGCTACCTGAAGCCCTACCAGGGCTTCTTCGACACCCTGCACGTGCTGCTGATCGTGGCCCAGGCCGAGGGCTGGACGCCGCGCTTCGTGCCCATGGCCAGCGAGGCGCCGGTCTGGCATGTCGGTGGCACCAGCATCGGCAGCCACCACACCAAACCGCTGTTCGCCCTCTACCTGCACCTGCGCTTCCTGGAACTGATGGGCGACGAGACGCTGAGCCGCCGCTACGCTTTCATGGCGGCACCGCTGACCCACTCCGATGAGGCGCTGCAGCGCTGTATGCCCGGCGATGCCGGCTGGCAAGGATTGCCCATCGCCTTGGCCCTTCTGGACAGGCTGCAGCAGCGCCTCCAGCCCCCCACAACCTGACGCGAGTCACGCCATGACCCAAGCCACGCCCCGTCCCTTCCAAGTCCTCGGCCTGCAGCAGATCGCAATCGGCGGCCTGGACAAGGACAAGCTGCGCCGCCTGTGGGTGGACCTGCTGGGCGTGCCGGTGACCGGCAATTTCAAGAGCGAGCGCGAGAACGTCGATGAGGACATCTGCACGCTGGGGCAGGGCGTGCATGCCGTCGAGGTGGACCTGATGCAGCCGCTGGACCCGGAGAAGAAACCGGCCGTGCATGCCACGCCGTTGAACCACATCGGCCTGTGGGTGGACGACCTGCCAGCGGCCGTGGCTGCCATGACGGCGCAGGGCGTTCGCTTTGCGCCCGGCGGCATCCGCAAGGGCGCGGCCGGTTACGACATCTGCTTCATCCACCCGAAGAGCAACGATGAGTTCCCCATCGGCGGAGAGGGCGTGCTGATCGAGCTGGTGCAAGCACCGCCCGAGGTGATTGCAGCACTGGGTTGAAAGGCGGCTGCGCTCAGCCGGGCTGGCGCGCTGTGGTGGCGAGCTTGTTGAGGTCGACGCCGCTGATGACGCCGCGCAGCTGGTCGATGCCGACCTGCTCGCCCTTGGCCTCGACGATGACGCCGTTGGGCAGCAGCACCGACACCTCGGCGTGCGAGCCATCCTTGCGATAGTCCTCGCGCACCGTGCGGTCGCCCTGCTTGAACACGCGCTCGATGCGGCCATCGGCCTCCTTGTCGAGCGTCATGTTGGCCCAGCCGGCGAGGTTGGCCATGCCGGCGAGGCTGCCCATGTCGGTGATGTCCAGGCTGATGGACTTGTCGCMATTGCCATAGCGGGCCCGGGCGGATGACGAGTTGATGCCGATCGCGCCGCCGCTCTGGGCCTCGACACTGGTGCGCTTGAAGTCGCCGAGAGTCTCAGGCAGCAGCGCCTTGAGGTCCGCGGCCGGCATCGGCTTGGCCCCCCCGGTCGCACCCGTCACAGCGCCCATCATCTCGCTCAGCGCCTTGCCCGCTGCAGCGCTGTCTCCCTTGGCCTGAGCCTCCTCCATGCGTTTGCCCAGCGCCTCCATGCGCTTGGCGGCCGCGTCCATCTTGCTGGTGTCGAGGGTGACGTCGCCGCCCGGGCCCTTGAGCGTCACCGAGCCGCTACCCTGATGCCCGCCGCCCCAGCTGCCCATGCCGAGTACTGCGCTGCTCACCGCGCCCACCACCAACCCGGCCACGATGCCCGCCACCACGACCACGGCGGTGTAGCCGGCGGACTTCTCCGGCGGGTTGCGCATCAGCACTGGCAGCCCGAGGTAGATGAGGTAGATCGAATAGAGCCCGCACAGCAGGCCCAGCACGCTCAGCGAGGGCAGGAGCTGGAACACCCCGCCCACGAAGCCAGCCGTGCAGCCATACGCCACCAGCTTGAGCGCGGCCAGGGGGTCGGGCGTGCCGCCGAAGGTGGGCGCCAGCGCGTTCACCAGCAGCGAAAGCAGGTAGACCATGCCCAGCGACAGCACATAGCCCACCACCATATGCACCAGGCCGCTCACGAAAGGCACGCGGAAGCTGATGCCGAAGCCACCCATTCCGATCACCGACATGCCGATGAAGCCCGCCACCGCCGGTATCGCCGCCAGGATGAGCAGCCATTCCTTGTACAGGGACTGCACCGTGGCGGTCTCCTGGGCGATCTGCGGCCAGGTGTCCTTGGGCTTGAGCAGGATGTCTTGGATGCGCTGAACCAGAATCATGGCGATCTCCGCAGGGGTGCCGCATCGTAGAAGCCGGCACCTGCGTGGCACATGGGGCTTTCATGAAGCCGCTCGCGGCGCTGACGTCTTTGGCGTTGGCGAAGCCGTGCTTCCCGAATCGCCGCTTCTGCGAAACCGTACCCGCCCGTAATCTGCAAGCAGCAAAACTTGCGCGTGCCGCGCTGGGCTCACCGGCCCGTGGCACACCGGAAGGCGAGGGGGCCACAAGCCGTTTCGCGAGTTCGGTCGCAAGGGTTTGCTCAGCACGGGCCAGAATGCGCGGCTTCTCATGCCGCTGCCGCCGATGCGCCTCCTCCACGTCCTGTTCGCCCTGCTGTTGCCGACCCTCGCGCAGGCCTGGGGCAACCACACCCCCATGTGCTACCGCGCCTTCGAGCGCATGCCCGAGGTTGCGAACGTTGCGGTCGTGAAGGCCGAACCTCTCGTCGACTTCCTTCGCGACCAGGAAGTGGCCATCGCCGCTCGGCTCGACGCTCAGGAGGCTTTGCTGCGCGAGCGCCTGAAGGGGCATGCCCCCCGGCCCGAGGCGCTGCGCTTTGTGGCCGATGCCAAACGCAGCGATGACGAGCGACGCGCTGCCTTCCTGCGCGCGCTGCGCCTGTCGCCCCAGGCCAGGCTGGCCCTCTATCTGCAGATCGACCCGCGCAACCCCGACGCCAGCCGCCCTGCACTGGATGTCGGCGTGGTCAGTGCCGCCACCCCGGGCAAGGGCGCGACCCAGCGCTTCGTCACACTGCAGCCCGGCGAGACCGTCGCGCCGCTGGCCGTGCTGGCCTCGGCCTGCGACGAGCCCGACTACGGCCACGACCTCAATCTCTTTGACGACAACCCGGGCAGCCCGGCCGACCCGGCTTACGGCTTCGGCAAGCAGCCTTTCGGGAACGCGGCCGTTGCCATCGGCTCGCAGGCTCCTTTTCACATGGGCTTCTTTCACCAGGGCGCCGTCTTCAACACCCTGGCGCCCAGCTTTGCGCGCACCTTCACCGAGTTGCGCGTGCAGCAGTACAGCGCATTGGCCGCGTTGGCCTGGCAGAGCGGCCATGCCTATTGGGGTTGGCGCTTTGCGGGCATGGCCCTGCACCATGTCGAGGACCTGACGCAGCCTTATCACTCCAGCGCAGCGCCGGGCGCGACGCTGAGCCACATGATGTGGGTCAACCTCAAGGCCCAGCTGGGCGCGCCGGCAGATCGCCAGGGATTGGTCGTGCTGCAAAGCAACCGCCATTTCGTGCTGGAGCAGTTCCAGACGCGCTGGATCATCGACAACGCGCAGCAGCGTCGCGATGGCCCGCTGGAGCTCGCGCTGCGCGACGCCACCCGCGACGGTCACTACCCGGCCTGGGGTTTCGACTATGTACGCGACATCGTCGCGGCCGAGGCGTTCAAGGCCGGGCCGGCGACGGATGCAGCCGTCGTGGTCGGCGCGCCGGCGAAATTCGTCACTGACCCCAATTTGGACTTTGCTGCCAACGAAGCCCAGTTCGGCCCCGAGCTGGCGCGCGACCTGCAGGGTCAACGCGATGCCTTGCACCGGGCCATCGCCGAGCTGCTGGGCCATTTCGGCGCGCACAGCCGCAACGCACTGCGTGGGATGTTGAAGCAGGCCAGCGCGCCGCATTGATCTTCGCAAACCACGAAACGCCAGTCGTTTTCTGGCGCAGAATCTCTATCTTCACGAAGGCTATGCTGGAGTTGGACGATCAACATGCGCCACGACCTCACCACTCTCAATCTCGTGCTCGCCATCGAGCAGACCCGCTCGATCACGCGCGGCGCCGCCCAGGAACACCTGGCGCTGGCAGCCGCCAGCAAGCGCCTGTCTGACCTGGAAAGCCGCCTCGGCGTGCAGCTCTTTGAGCGGCGCGCGAGGGGGGTCGAACCTACCGAGGCCGGCCGCGCCTTGGTGCGCCATATCCGTTCGCTGCACGCATCCCTCTACGCACTCGAGACCGAGGTCATGGAGTTTTCGCGCGGCATCAAGGGCCATCTGCGCATCGCCGCCAACAGCAGTGCCATCACCGAGGCGCTGCCGCCGCATCTGGTGGGTTTCTCGCAGGCGCACAGCCAGATCCGCATCAGCCTGGAAGACCTGACCAGCGCCGAGGCCCAGGCCGCGGTGGCGGAAGGGCGTGCCGACATCGGTGTGTTCTCGCCGCCTCTGCTGGACAACCGGCTGCAGACGTGGACGTTTGCGCACGGTCGCCTCGCGGCGCTCGTGCCCTTGAAGCACCCGCTGGCCCAGCGCGAGGAAGTCACCTTCGACGACCTGCTGGCTTATGACCTCATCGGCCTGCATGCCGGTGCCAGCGCCCAAGAGCTGATGCGCGAGCAGGCGGCGGCACGCGGCAAGACGCTGAATGCGCGCTGGCAGGTGCGTGGCTTTGATGCCATCGCCCAGCTCGTCGAGGCTGGCCTGGGCGTGGCCGTGCTGCCCGAGCAACCGGCCGAGCGCTTCACGCGCGTCTTCGGCGTGCGCTGCCTGCGGCTTGAAGAGCCGTGGGCCGAGCGCGAATATGTATTGGGTGTGCTGCGCCAGCAGCGTCTGCCCACCGTGGTGCAACGCTTCGTGGACACCCTGATTCCTCGAGAGAAGCAATGACTTCAAGAACCCTCTACGACAAGCTCTGGGATGAGCATGTCGTGCACTCCGAGCCGGATGGCACGGCACTGCTCTACATCGACCGCCACCTCGTCCATGAGGTGACCAGCCCGCAGGCCTTTGAAGGCCTGGACCTGGCCGGCCGCAAGGTCTGGCGCTTGAGCGCCAACCTCGCCGTCAGCGATCACAACGTGCCGACGACGGATCGCTCGCAAGGCATTGCCGACCCGATCTCGCGCCTGCAGGTCGACACGCTGGACGCCAACTGCGACCGCGTCGGCATCACGCAGTTCAAGATGAACGACAAGCGCCAGGGCATCGTGCAYGTCATCGGCCCCGAGCAGGGCGCSACGCTGCCSGGCATGACGGTCGTCTGCGGCGACAGCCACACGTCCACGCACGGCGCYTTCGGCGCGCTGGCACATGGCATCGGCACCAGCGAGGTCGAGCATGTGCTGGCCACGCAGACGCTGTCGGCCAAGAAGGCCAAGAACCTGCTCGTCAAGGTCGAAGGCCAATGCCCCAAGGGCGTCGGCGCCAAGGACATCGTGCTGGCCATCATCGGCAAGATCGGCACGGCCGGCGGCAACGGCTACACCATCGAGTTTGCGGGCGCGGCTATCCGCTCACTCTCGATGGAAGGTCGCATGACCGTCTGCAACATGGCCATCGAGGCCGGTGCGCGCGCCGGGCTCATCGGCGTGGACGAAACGACCATTGCCTACGTGAAAGGCCGCCCCTTTTCCCCGCAGGGCGTGGAGTGGGACCAGGCCGTCGCCTACTGGCGCACGCTGCATTCGGATCCCGGCGCCCATTTCGACAAGGTCGTCGAGCTCGACGCCGCGCAGATCCGCCCGCAAGTCAGCTGGGGCACCTCGCCCGAGATGGTGCTGKCCATCGACGACCGCGTGCCCGACCCCGACAAGGAAAARGACGCCRWCAAGCGCGRYGCCATCGARCGCGCGCTGACCTACATGGCGCTGGAACCCAACAAGGCCATCAGCGACATCCATGTCGACAAGGTCTTCATCGGCTCCTGCACCAACAGCCGCATCGAGGACATGCGCGAGGCTGCGGCCGTCGTGCGCCGTGTCGGTGGCCGGCTGGCCAAGAACATCAAGCTGGCCCTGGTTGTGCCGGGTTCCGGCCTCGTCAAGGCGCAAGCCGAAGCCGAAGGCCTGGACCAGGTCTTCAAGGCCGCCGGCTTTGAGTGGCGAGAGCCGGGCTGCTCCATGTGCCTGGCCATGAACGCCGACCGCCTGGAGCCGGGCGAGCGCTGCGCGTCGACCAGCAACCGCAATTTCGAAGGCCGCCAGGGTGCCGGTGGTCGCACCCATCTCGTCAGTCCCGCCATGGCCGCAGCGGCCGCGATGACCGGCCACTTTGTCGACGTTCGTACCCTGAGCTGATCATGGACAAGTTCACCATCCACAAAGGGCTGGTCGCGCCCATGGACCGCGACAACGTCGACACCGACGCCATCATTCCCAAGCAGTTTCTGAAGTCGATCAAGCGCAGCGGCTTCGGCCCCAACCTGTTCGACGAATGGCGCTATCTGGACCATGGCGAGCCTGGCCAGGACCCCGCCAGCCGCCAGCCCAACCCCGACTTCGTGCTGAACCAGCCGCGCTATGCCGGCGCCAGCGTGCTGGTCGCGCGCAGCAACTTCGGCTGTGGTTCCAGCCGCGAGCACGCGCCCTGGGCGTTGCAGCAGTACGGCTTCCGCGCCATCCTGGCGCCGAGCTTCGCCGACATCTTCTTCAACAACTGCTTCAAGAACGGCCTGCTGCCCATCGTCCTGCCGGAAAGCGCCATCGCGCGCCTGTTCGACGAGGTCTATGCCTTCCCCGGCTACCAGCTGGTCGTCGACCTGCCGCGCCAGGTGGTGGTCAAGCCCGACGGTGCCGAGCTCCCGTTCGACATCGAGCCCTTCCGTAAGGAGTGCCTGATCGGCGGCCTGGATGAAATCGGCCTGACGCTGCAGCACACCGACAAGATCCGCGCCTACGAGGCTCAGCGCATTGCCGCCAAGCCCTGGCTGAACAACCGAGTGATTTGAGATGAAGAAGATTGCAGTACTGCCGGGCGACGGCATCGGCCCAGAAATCATGGCCGAGGCCGTCAAGGTGCTGAAGGCGCTGGACCTGCCTTTGCAGCTCGACTGGGCCGACGTCGGCGGCAAGGCCTACGAGACCAGCGGCCACCCGCTGCCGCCCGCCACGCTGAAGCTGGCCCAGGAAGCCGACGCCGTACTGTTCGGYGCCGTSGGCGACTGGAAATACGACAAGCTSGASMGSYCGYTGCGCCCCGAGCAGGCCATCYTGGGCCTGCGYAARRMSCTGGGCCTGTTCGCCAACTTCCGCCCGGCCATCTGCTACGAGCAGCTCACGCACGCCTCGTCGCTGAAGCCTGAGCTGGTGGCGGGCCTCGACATCCTGCTGATTCGCGAACTGACCGGCGACATCTACTTCGGCCAGCCGCGCGGCCGCCGCACGGCCGTGGACGGCCACTTCCCCGGCGCCGACGAAGCCTTCGACACGATGCGCTACTCGCGTCCCGAGATCGAGCGCATCGCCCACGTTGCCTTCCAGGCCGCCCGCAAGCGCGGCAAGCGCCTGACCAGCGTCGACAAGGCCAATGTGCTGGAGACCTCGCAGTTCTGGAAGGACATCGTCATCGAAGTCCACGCCCAGTACCCCGACGTCGAGCTGGACCATATGTACGTGGACAACGCAGCCATGCAGCTCGTCAAGGCGCCGAAGAAGTTCGACGTSRTCGTGACYGGCAACATGTTCGGCGACATCCTGTCCGAYGARGCYGCGATGCTGACCGGGTCSATCGGCATGCTGCCGTCGGCCTCGTTGGACGCCAACAACAAGGGCCTCTACGAACCCAGCCACGGCAGCGCGCCGGACATCGCAGGCAAGGGCATCGCCAATCCTCTGGCTACAATCCTGTCCGCTGCCATGATGCTCAAGTTCTCCCTCAACCAAGCCGACGCTGCCGCTCGTATCGAGCAGGCCGTGCAATCGGTGCTGGCCCAGGGCTTGCGCACTGCCGACATCTGGTCCGAAGGCACCTCGAAGGTCACGACCATCGAGATGGGCGACGCAGTCGTCAAAGCCATTACGACCACGAAAACCATCAAGAGCTAAAGCTCCGTCTCGTCTCGCCCCACCAAACCCCGGCGAACGAGCCGGGGCCCAAAGTGGATGGGGTTTGGTGAAGCAAAGGAATGATGATGACGACCTTGGTAGGCCTCGTAGGCTGGCGCGGCATGGTGGGCTCGGTGCTCATGGAGCGCATGACCACTGAACGCGATTTCGACCTGATCGAGCCGCTGTTCTTCTCGACGTCCAACGCCGGCGGCGCCGCCCCGGTCCAGGCCAAGAACGAGAAGTCGCTGCAGAACGCCTTCGACATCGAACAGCTCAAGCGCTGCGACATCATCATCACCGCCCAGGGCGGCGACTACACGACCGAGGTCTACCCCAAGCTACGCGCCGCGGGCTGGGCCGGCCACTGGATCGACGCCGCCTCGACCCTGCGCATGGCCGATGACGCCGTCATCATCCTGGACCCCGTCAACCGCCCGGTCATCGACCAGGCGCTGAGCAACGGCGGCAAGAACTGGATCGGCGGCAACTGCACCGTCAGCTGCATGCTGATGGGCGTGGGCGCGCTGTACAAGGCTGGCCTCGTTGAGTGGATGTCCACCCAGACCTACCAGGCCGCTTCCGGCGGCGGTGCCCAGCACATGCGCGAACTGCTGACCCAGTACGGCACGCTGAACGCGTCGGTCAGGTCGCTGCTGGACGACCCGAAGAGTGCCATCCTCGACATCGACCGCCTGTTGGCCGAGAAGCAGCGCACGCTGTCGCCCGACGAGGTGGCCAACTTTGGCGTGCCGCTGGGCGGCTCCTTGATCCCCTGGATCGACAAGGACCTCGGCAACGGCATGTCCAAGGAAGAGTGGAAGGGCATGGCCGAGACCAACAAGATCCTCGGCTCGGGCGCCATTCCCGTCGACGGCTTCTGCGTCCGCGTCGGCGCAATGCGCTGCCACAGCCAGGCCCTGACCTTCAAGCTGAAGAAGGACGTGCCCCTGGCCGACATCGAGGCCATGATCGCCGCCGACAACGCCTGGGTGAAGGTCGTGCCGAACACGCGCGAAGCCACCATCCGCGACCTGACGCCCGTGGCCGTCACTGGCACGATGACCATCCCCGTCGGCCGCCTGCGCAAGCTGGCCATGGGCCCCGAGTACCTGGGTGCCTTCACCATCGGTGACCAGCTGCTGTGGGGCGCCGCCGAGCCGCTGCGCCGCATGCTGCGCATCCTGCTCGAGCGTTGATAGACCGAACATGCCTTGCGCCCCGCGTGGCGCAAGGCATGATTTGCTTACGGTCTTTTACGGTTTGACCTAGGGTTCACCCGGGCATCGATATTGGAACGAAGCGACACATCAGGTACCCCTTGAGCATTTCAGCGTATATGCTTGATGCCGTTGTGTTTTTTATTCCAGACTCGACACAGGCTATAACGTGCAGCCCAGCGTGCAAACCAGCGTGCAGACCAGGCTCGTGCCGCGCGTTCTGAAGATCGAGACAGGCGGGGCTTTGTGCCCCGCCTTGTTGCTTTGGGGAATGCCTTGAAAGATTACATCCGCGACGCATTCGAGGGAGTTCGACCCATGGGATTTGCTCGCCATCATCTGGCGCTTGCTGCTGCGCTGCTCGTAGCCGGCGGTGGTGCGCAAGCGCTTGGCCTGGGCAAGCTGAATGTGCAGTCGGCCCTGGGCGAGACCATGCGCGCCGAGATCGACGTCACCAGCCTGACACCCGAGGAGGCGTCGACGCTGAAGGTGCGCGTCGCGCCCCCCGAGTCCTACCGCGCCACTGGCGTGGAATACAACCCGGTGCTGACGTCGACCCAGGTTCAGATCGTGCGCAGCAACGGCCGCACCCTGCTGCGCGTCAGCAGTGATCGCTCGGTCCAGGAGCCGTTTGTCGACGTCATCCTCGAATTGAGCTGGTCCAGTGGCCGCCTGGTGCGCGAATACACGCTGCTGTTCGACCCGCCAAGCCTGCCCAAGCCCGCGCCGATCATCACGGCACCGCCGGCCGTGGCCGCCGCGCCTGCGCCGGCCACCGCTGCGTCGAGCGAGGCTGTTCCCGCACCGGCGCCGGCTGTGACTTCAGCCTTGCCGCGCAACGGTTCCGCATCGGCGCCAGCGCCGGTGGCCGCGGCCCGCCCGCCTGCTGCCGCACCCGCTCCCGTTCGACCACCGGCCACGGCGGCCTCCGAGTACGCCGTGCGCCCTGGCGACTCGCTGTCCAAGATTGCCACGCGCACCCAGGTCAGCGGCATCTCGCTGGACCAGATGCTGGTCGGCCTGTTCCGAAACAATCCCGACGCCTTCATCGACGGCAACATGAACCTGCTGAAGTCGGGTGCCGTGTTGCAGGTCCCGTCCAGCGACTCGCTGGCCGCGGTGCCCGCGCCCGAAGCGCGTCGTGTCATCCTGGCCCAGAGCGCCGATTTCTCGGCCTACCGCCAGCGCCTGGCCTCCGCCGCGCCGACGCTGCAAAACAGCGGGAGCGAGCGCCAGTCCAAAGGACAGGTGCAGGCCGCCGTCGAGGACCGCAAGCCCGCCGCTGCGCCGACGCCCGACAAGCTCACCCTCAGCAAGGCTGGCAGCACCGCCGCCAGCGCCGCCGAGGCCAAGCTGTCCAAGGACACCGAGAAGAAGGACGCCGCCGCCCGCGTAGCCGAGCTGACCCGCAATGTCGAGGAGCTGAAGAAGCTCTCCAGTGCGGCCAAGCCAGCGGCGCCGGCGCCCACCACAGCGTCCGCGCCCGCGCCCGCAACGCCGGTGCTGCCCGCGCCGGTCGTGGCGACTGCCGAGCCCGCATCCGCTGCTGCGTCGACGCCGGTTGCGGCTGCGGCAAGTGCGGCCGCGTCCCGTCCTGCGCCGCGCGCCAGTGCACCGCTGGCACCGCCGCCCGCTGCCGAGCCACCGGGCTTCATCGAGCAATTGCTCGACAGCCCCATCGTGCTGCCCCTGGCCGGTGTCCTCGTCGCCGTGCTAGGCGGCCTGGGCCTGTACCGCCTGCGCTCGCGCCGCCCGGCCCATGCAGCCGAGACCGGCTTCCACGAAAGCCGCCTGCAGCCCGATTCCTTCTTCGGCGGCACCGGCGGCCAGCGCGTCGACACGCGCGACGCGCAGAACAGCGGCCAGTCGTCGATGAGCTATTCGCTCAGCCAGCTCGACGCGATTGGTGACGTCGATCCGGTCGCGGAAGCCGACGTCTACCTGGCCTATGGCCGCGACCTGCAGGCCGAGGAAATCCTCAAGGAAGCCCTGCGCGCCAATCCCACGCGCCTGGCCATCCGCCTGAAGTTGTTGGAGGTCTACGCCAAGCGCCGTGACACCAAGGGCTTCGAGCAACTGGCCGTGCAGCTTTACGCCGAGACCAAGGGTTCGGGCGAGGACTGGGGCAAGGCCCAGGAGCTGGGGCGCGGCATCGACCCGGACAACCCGCTCTATCAGCCTGGCGGCGCGCCCGCTCATGTCGAGGATGGCCCCGAGCTGCGCCCCGAGCCGATGAATGCCAGCACGCTGCCCCAGACTGCGTTGCCGAGCGGCGCGTCGGCCGCTGCTGCGGCGGCTGCGGCTCATATGGCGACCGATGCGATGCGCGGCGGTCCCGACACCGGGCCGGTCAGCGGCTTCGACCTGGCGCTTGATCTGGATCTGGATGCGCCCGAGCCGGTTTCGCCGAATGCGATGGCGGCCACCCAGGCCATGCCCGCTTCGATCGAACAGGCGCCGATGACGATGGACTTCGACATCTCCAGCCGCGGCACCCGCACGGCACCCCCCGCGCCGGACCTGAACTTCGATCTCAGCAGCATGGGGGGGCTGCCGCCGTCGCCTGCGGTCCCTGCATCGGCGTCCACCGACCTGGATTTCGACTTCGGCGAGCCCACGCTGCCTGGCGAGACGAATCCCGAGGTGCTGGGGGCGGCTCTCGAAGGGCTGGGTGATGACGAAGGCGACCCGCTGCTGCGTCAGCTCGAGCTGGCCGACGAATTCCGTCAGATCGGTGACACCGAAGGTGCCCGCGAAGTGCTCCAGGAGCTGATCCAGCGTGCCAGCGGCCCGTTGCGTGACAAGGCGCAGGCCATGCTGAACGAGCTGCGCTAAGGCTCAGCCGCGATACTTCAACGCCCGGCTTGCCGGGCGTTTTTACTTGGAGCCCATGAGAGTCGCACTAGGAGTCAGCTACCGCGGTGGCGGCTACAACGGCTGGCAGAGCCAGCCGGACGGCCGCACCGTGCAGGATGCGCTTGAAAAAGGCTTGTCCGCGTTCGCTGCACAGCCCATCCGCACGGTCTGCGCCGGCCGCACCGATGCGGGCGTGCATGGCATCAACCAGGTCATCCATTTCGACACCGAGGTCGAGCGCGAGCTGTTTTCCTGGGTGCGCGGCAGCAACCGCTACTTGCCGCCCGACATCGCCATCCAGTGGTGCCGCTTTCCGGGCGACACCTTTCACGCCCGAAACTCCGCTCGTGGCCGGCGTTATGCCTATCTGCTGCTGGAATCCGCCGTGCGGCCGGCCATCGAATCCGGGCAGTGTGGCTGGGTGTTCCGCCCGCTCGACCAGGCCGCCCTCGAAGCCGCTGCCGGACGCCTCATTGGCGAACACGACTTCTCGTCCTTCCGTTCGTCCGAATGCCAGGCCGCTTCGCCGGTGAAGACGCTGCGCGAGATCCGCGTGCAACGGCGCGGCGCCTACTGGCGCTTCGAATTCGAGGCCAGTGCCTTCCTGCATCACATGGTGCGCAACCTGATGGGCTGCATCCTCGCCGTCGGCAGCGGTACGCGCTCGGCGGATTGGGTGTCGGACGTGCTCGCCGCGCGGGACCGCAAAGTGGCGGCTCCGACCTTTGCCCCTGATGGGCTCTACTTTCTCGGCCCGACCTACGATGTCGAACTCGACATCCCGCGCGAGGTCGCGGCTCTGAATTGGCTTCCATGACTCGAATCAAGATCTGTGGCCTGACCCGTGAAGCCGACGTGGAGGCGGCCGTCGAAGCCGGCGCCGACGCTATCGGCTTCGTCTTCTACGCCAAGAGCCCGCGCGCCGTGACGCCCGAGCGGGCGAGGGCGCTGGCCAGGCTGTTACCGCCCTTCGTCACGCCGGTCGGCCTGTTCGTCAACGCGACCGACGCCGAGCTGAATGCGGGCTTCGATGCGCTGCCCAATATGCTCGTCCAGTTCCACGGCGACGAGACGCCCGCCGACTGCGATCGCGCCAACCGGCCCTATCTGCGCGCCGCCCGCATGGCGCCAGGGGTCGATTTGCTAAACTTCGCCACTCAATTTCCCAACGCCCAGGCCCTGCTGCTCGACGCCCACGTCGACGGTTATGGCGGTGGCGGCAAGGTCTTCGATTGGTCACTCATTCCTCCAAGCGTCAGCTCTCGCCTCGTTTTGTCTGGTGGGTTGAATGCAGCAAACGTCGCCGATGGCATCGCGACGGTACGGCCCTGGGCCGTTGATGTGAGTTCCGGCGTCGAGGTGTCCAAGGGCATCAAGAGCGCCGACCTGATCCATGAGTTCTGCCGCGCTGTTCGTCTCGCTGACAGCCGCGCCGACGCAGAACTGACCCGATAGAGGAAGACCATGTTCCAGTACGACCAGCCCGACGCGACCGGGCATTTCCGCCATGCGGGCACCACGACCTTCGGCGGCAGCTTCGTCTCCGAGACCCTCGTCCATGCGCTGGACCAGCTCAAGGACGCCTACGCCCACTACCGCAATGACGCCGAGTTCATCGCCGAGTACAAGAAGGAGCTCAAGCACTTCGTCGGCCGCCCGAGCCCGATCTATCACGCCGACCGCCTGAGCCGCGAACTCGGCGGCGCGCAGGTCTACCTGAAGCGCGAGGACCTCAACCACACCGGCGCACACAAGATCAACAACGTCATCGGCCAGGCCCTGCTGGCCAAGCGCATGGGCAAGCCGCGCGTCATCGCCGAGACCGGCGCCGGCCAGCACGGCGTGGCCACGGCGACCATCTGCGCGCGCTACGGCCTGGAGTGCGTCGTCTACATGGGCAGCGAGGATGTGAAGCGCCAGTCGCCCAATGTCTACCGCATGAAGCTGCTCGGTGCGACCGTCGTGCCGGTGGAGAGCGGCAGCAAGACGCTGAAGGACGCCCTCAACGAGGCGATGCGCGACTGGGTCACCAACGTCGAGAACACCTTCTACATCATCGGCACCGTGGCCGGCCCGCATCCCTATCCGATGATGGTGCGCGACTTCCAGCGCGTCATCGGGCTGGAGTGCCTGGAGCAGATGCCCGAGCTGGCCGGCCGCCAGCCGGACGCCGTCATCGCCTGCGTGGGCGGTGGCTCGAACGCCATCGGCATCTTCCACCCCTATATCCCGCACGAGGCAGTCCGGCTCATCGGCGTCGAAGCAGAAGGGCAGGGCATCGCCAGTGGCAAGCATGCCGCGACGCTGACCGCTGGCAGCCCCGGCGTGCTGCACGGCAACCGTACCTACCTGCTGCAGGACGAGGACGGCCAGATCATCGAGACTCATTCCATCTCGGCCGGCCTGGATTACCCCGGTGTCGGCCCCGAGCACGCTCACTTGAAGGACATCGGCCGTGCCGAATACGTCGGCGTCACCGACGCCGAGGCACTGTCGGCCTTCCACCGGCTGTGCCGCACCGAAGGCATCATCCCGGCGCTGGAATCCAGCCACGCGGTCGCGCATGCCATCAAGCTCGCCCCGACGCTTGGGCAGGACAAGGTGCTGCTGGTCAACCTCAGCGGCCGGGGCGACAAGGACATCGGCACCGTGGCCGACCTGTCTGGTGCTGCCTATTTCGACCGACCTTCGCAAGCGGGCGAGATGGTCAAGGGAGGTGCGCAATGAGCCGCATCGCCACCACTTTCGACCAGCTCAAGGCCGCCGGCCGCAAGGCGCTGATCCCCTTCGTCACCGCGGGTGATCCGTACCCGAGTGCAACAGTCGATCTGCTGCTGGCCATGGCCGAGGCCGGCGCCGACGTCATCGAGCTGGGCGTGCCGTTTTCCGACCCGATGGCCGATGGCCCCGTCATCCAGCGCGCCGGTGAACGCGCCTTGAAGAACGGTATCGGCCTGCGCAAGGTGCTTGGCTTCGTGCGCGAGTTCCGTGCTCGTAACAACAAGACACCGCTGGTGCTGATGGGCTACGCCAACCCGGTCGAACGCTATGGCCTGGACGCCTTCGTGGCCGACGCCAAGGACGCCGGCGTGGACGGTGTGTTGATCGTCGACTACCCGCCCGAGGAATGCGAGGAGTTCGCTGCCAAGCTGCGCGCTGCCGACATGGATGCGATCTTCCTGCTCGCCCCCACGTCCACCGAGGCGCGCATGGCCCAGGTCGGCAAGCTGGCCAGCGGCTACGTGTATTACGTGTCGCTCAAGGGTGTGACCGGCGCCGGCCACCTGAACACAGCGGCCGTGGCCGAGGCTGTGCCGCGCATCCGCCAGCACGTCAGCGTGCCGGTGGGCGTTGGTTTTGGCATCCGCGACGGCGCGACGGCACGGGCCGTTGCCGACGTTTCCGACGCGGTCGTCATCGGCTCCAAGCTGGTCGAGCTGCTGGAGCGCCAGCCAGCCGATAATGTCGCCCTGACCGGCGCGGCGTTCATCCAAGACATCCGTGCCGCACTCGACAAGAGGAACTGACATGAGTTGGATCGACAAACTGCTCCCGCCCAAGATCCAGCAGGGCGACCTCGCCGACCGGCGCACGGTGCCTGAGGGCCTGTGGATCAAGTGCCCGAGCTGCGAGACGGTGCTCTACAAGACCGACCTCGAGCAGAACATCAACGTCTGCCCCAAGTGCTCGCACCACCATCGCATCGGCGCCCGTGCGCGCCTGGACGCCTTCCTCGACGGTGAAGGCCGCTACGAGATCGGCCAGGAAGTGCTGCCGGTCGACGCGCTGAAGTTCAAGGACAGCAAGAAGTACCCCGACCGCCTGAAGGAAGCGCTGGAGAACACCGGCGAGACTGACGCGCTGATCGTCATGGGCGGCGCCATCATGAGCGTGCCGGTCGTGACCGCCTGCTTCGAGTTCGACTTCATGGGCGGCTCCATGGGCTCGGTGGTCGGCGAGCGCTTCGTGCGTGGCGTCGAGACMGCCATCGAGCAGAAGACGCCCTTCATCTGCTTCACCGCCACCGGCGGCGCACGCATGCAGGAGGGTCTGCTGAGCCTGATGCAGATGGCCAAGACCAACGCCTCGCTGACGCGACTGGCCAAGGCCAAGTTGCCCTATATCAGCGTGCTGACCGACCCGACCATGGGCGGCGTGTCTGCCAGCTTCGCCTTCGTGGGCGACATCGTGCTGGCCGAGCCCAAGGCGCTGATCGGCTTCGCCGGCCCGCGCGTCATCGAGAACACCGTGCGTGAGAAGCTGCCCGCCGGCTTCCAGCGTGCCGAGTTCCTGATGGAGAAGGGTGCCATCGACATGATCGTGGACCGCCGCCAGCTGCGCGAGACGATTGCGCGCCAACTGGCCATGCTGCAACGCCAGAGCGCGGACGCCGTCGCCTGAACGCCGCCCGCAGGGTCCCAAGCCAGGCCCCGTGCCTGGCTTTTGTTTTTTGTTTCGCCATGACGCTTGACCATGACGCTCGATGAATGGCTCGCTCACTGCGAGCGCCTGCACCCCAAGTCCATCGACATGACGCTGGACCGCGTCGCGACCGTGCGCGAGCGGCTGGGCATTGCCTTCGACTGCCCGACCATCGTCGTGGCCGGCACCAACGGCAAGGGCTCGACCTGCGCGATGCTGGAGTCCATCGCGCTGCACGCCGGCTACCGCGTCGGCCTCTACATCAAGCCCCATCTCGTGCACTTCCAGGAGCGCTGCCGTGTGGGTGGCGCACCGGTGGCGGCCGAGTCGCTGGAGCCGCACTTCGAGGCCGTCGAGGCCGCCCGAGGCAACATCACGCTGACCTATTTTGAGTTCACGACGCTGGCCATCATGCGGCGTCTGCAGCATGAGCCGCTGGACCTGGTACTCCTCGAAGTCGGCCTGGGCGGGCGGCTGGATGCGGTCAACGTCATCGACGCCGACTGCGCCGTCATCACGAGCATCGATCTGGACCACACCGAGTTCCTCGGCAGCGACCGTGACAGCGTGGGCCGCGAGAAGGCCGGCATCATGCGCACGGGCCGGCCCGTCGTCGTCAGCGACCCGATGCCGCCGGCCTCGCTGGCGGAGCGGGCCCTGGAGATCGGCGCCGACCTGCGCCAGCTGGGCCGCGACTTCACCTTCAGCGGTGACCGCACGCAATGGCAATGGGCCGGGCGAGCCAAGCGCTTCTCCGGCATGGCCTATCCGGCGCTGCGCGGCGTCAACCAGCTGCTGAACGCTTCCGGCGTGCTGGCCGCCTTCGAGGCGCTGGCCGACCGGCTGCCCATCAGCGCCCAGGCTGTGCGCACCGGCTTGGCCTTGGTCGAGCTGCCCGGTCGCTTCCAGGTGCTGGCCGGCCAGCCGGCCGTCGTGCTCGACGTCGCCCACAATCCGCACGCCGTCGCGGCGCTGGCCCAGAACCTGGACCAGATGGGCTTTTTCCCGCGCACCCATGCCGTTTTTGGGGCGATGGCGGACAAGGACCTGGCGGGCATCCTGGCCAGGATCGCGCCGCTGGTGGACGTCTGGCATTTCACCGACCTGGCCATTCCCCGCGCCGCCAAGGCCGAGCAGCTCGAAGCGGCCTTTCTCGCTGCCGGGCTGAAGACGCCGCCCGATGTCGCGACGCACACCCATGCCAACCCGCTGGACGCCCTGCATGCAGCGGCGGCCGGGGCGACCACGGCCGATAGAATCCTCGTCTTCGGTTCCTTCTACACCGTGGGCGGGGTGCTTCAACAGGGCCTGCCGCGCGTGACGGCTGGTGCTACCGCACCCCAGCCCCCCACCTTCCACTGACGCCAGACGCTGCCGATGGGCCTGTTTTCCTTTCTCAAGCGCGATGACACCGCCGCCGCGGTGCCGCCCAAAAAGTCGGCCAAGTCCGGCGCCAAGGCGGCCGACGACGTGCAGCAGCTGCGCTTGCGCGCCCGCCGCCGCCTTATCGGCGCGGCCGTGCTGGTGGCGGCCGGTGTGGTCGGCTTCCCTCTGATCTTCGAAACCCAGCCGCGGCCGATTCCCGTCGACTTGCCTATCGACATCCCTCGCAAGGACACCGCGCCGCCGCTGGCCGTGCCGACTCGCGAGCCGCTGACCCAGGCCGATACGGCTGCCGCGCCCGAAATCACGCCCCCGCCCGCCGTGGCCCCTGCTGTCGTGCCTGCGGAAGCCAAGCCGGCCGAAAAGCCCGCTGAGAAGCCGCCGGTCAGACTTGCCGAAAAGCCTGCTGAAAAACCGGCCGAGAAGCCCGCAGATAAGCCGACCGACAAGCCCAAGGCCCATGGCGGCGACGGTGCGCGTGCCCAGGCCTTGCTGGAAGGCAAGGAGGCCTCGGCCAGCATGCCAACTGCGTCTGCCGCGCGCTTCATCGTGCAGGTAGGTGCCTACGGTGAGAACAAGACCGCGCAGGACGTACGCAGCAAGGTCGAGAAGCTCGGCCTCAAGACCTATGCCCAGGCCGTGGACACGGCCGATGGTCGCCGCGTGCGCGTGCGCCTGGGGCCGTTTGCCAGCCGCGACGAGGCCGAGCGCGCCGCGTCCAAGCTCAAGGGCGCGGGCCTGCCCGGCGCCATCCTGACGCTGTAGCCCGCCATGGACGTCGCGCTCAGCTGGGTCGACCTCGCGTTCGCGGCAGTGCTGCTGATCTCGATCGGCATCGGCCTGTGGCGCGGCCTGATCTTCGAGGTCATGTCACTCGCCGGCTGGGTGGTCGCCTATTTCGCCGCGTCGCCGCTGGCGCCTGTCGTCGAGGACCTGCTGCCTGCCTCCATGACCAGCAAGTTCGGCCCTGCCGCCCTGCATGTTGTCGCGCTGGCGATCGCCTTCTTTTTCGTGCTGATCGTCTGGAGCCTGGCCTCGCGCCTGGTCAAGACGCTGATTCACGCCACGCCGCTGTCCATCGTGGACCGCCTGGGTGGCGCCGGTTTTGGTGCGCTGCGTGGTGTCTTCATCGCACTGTTGCTTGTGCTCGTCATTGGCGCTTCGCCCCTGGCGGAGTCAAGCACCTGGCGGGCCTCGCGTGCCGCACCCGTGCTCAGTGATGTACTGCTCGACGTGGCGCCCTTGCTGCCCGAACCACTTGCCCGATTTGTTTCCCGCTCGATGACCCCATCTGAAGCGGAATCGACTGACTAAGGATCTCCGCCATGTGTGGCATCGTCGGCGCTCTTGCTGCCTCCCCCGTCAACCAGCTCCTGTATGACGCGCTGCTGCTGCTGCAGCACCGCGGCCAGGACGCCGCCGGCATCGTCACCATGCAGGGCAACAAGTGCTTCATGCACAAGGCGCGCGGCATGGTGCGTGATGTCTTCCGCACCCGCAACATGCGCGCGCTGCCGGGCAGCATCGGCCTGGGCCAAGTGCGCTACCCGACAGCCGGCAATGCCTACAGCGAGGAAGAGGCGCAGCCCTTCTACGTGAACGCGCCTTTCGGCATCGTGCTGGTGCACAACGGCAACCTGACCAATGCGCATGCACTGAAGGACGAGCTCTTCGACATCGACCGTCGCCACATCAACACCGASAGCGACACCGAGGTGCTGATCAACGTGCTGGCGCACGAGCTGGAGCTGGCCGCGCGCGACCTGCCACTGACGCCCAAGGAGATCTTCTCCGCCGTGCGTGCGGTGCAAAAGCGCATCAAGGGCAGCTACGCCGTCATCGCGCTGATCGCCGGCCAGGGCCTGCTGGCTTTCCGCGACCCCTTCGGCATCCGCCCGCTGTGCTTCGGCCGCTCGGCCAACGGCGAGGTCATGGTGGCCAGCGAAAGCGTTGCGCTGGAAGGTACCGGCCACCAGCTGGAGCGCGACGTGGCGCCCGGCGAGGCCCTCTTCATCGACATGACCGGCAAGCTGCACACCGAGCAGTGCAATGACAACCCGACGCTGAACCCCTGCATGTTCGAGTTCGTCTACCTGGCCCGCCCGGACTCGGTGATGGACGGCATCTCGGTCTACCAGGCGCGGCTGAACATGGGCGAGACGCTGGCCCAGCGGGTCATTTCCACCATGCCGCCCAACGAGATCGACGTCGTCATCCCGATTCCGGAAAGCAGCCGCCCGTCGGCCATGCAGCTGGCCCACCGCATCGGCAAGCCCTATCGAGAGGGCTTCGTGAAGAACCGCTATGTCGGCCGCACCTTCATCATGCCGGGGCAGGGCGCGCGCAAGAAGTCGGTGCGCCAGAAGCTCAATGCCATCGGTGTCGAGTTCAAGGACCGGAATGTGCTGCTGGTGGATGACTCCATCGTGCGCGGCACCACGTCCAAGGAGATCGTGCAGATGGCTCGCGAGGCGGGCGCGCGCAAGGTCTACCTTGCTTCCGCTGCGCCGCCGGTGCGCTATCCCAACGTCTACGGCATCGACATGCCGACGACCGAGGAGCTGATCGCACACAACCGCTCCGTCGAGGAGATCCGCCAGTACATCGGCGCCGATGCGCTGATTTACCAGGACGTGGATGCGATGAAGCGCGTCGTCGCCGCGCTGCGTCCGGGCCTCGCCGGCTTCGAGGCGAGCTGCTTCGATGGCCACTACGTGACCGGTGACGTGAGTCTCGAAGACTTCGCCACGCTGCGCGCGCAACGCACCAGCCAGCCCAGCGAGGAAGACGCCGACGCACGTGGCCGCCTGGCGCTGCAAAGCGACAGTGAGCAATAGGGGCTGAACGCATGAGCGACCCCGCTCGCCGCACCTTGCCCGAGGGCCTGCGCCCGGAGACGCTGGCCGTGCGCACGGCGCTGGCGCCTAGCCAGCATGGCGAGAACTCCGAAGCGCTGTTCCTGACCACGGCCTACGTCCAGCCCGACGCGGAAACCTCGGCGCGCAAGTTCTCCAACTCCGAGGACTTCACCTACTCGCGCACCAGCAACCCGACCGTGCGCAGCCTGGAGGCGCGCCTGGCTGCGCTGGAGGGTACCGAGGCGGCGATCGCTACGTCCACTGGCATGAGCGCCATCCTGCTGCTCGGCATGGGCGTGTTGAAGGCCGGCGATCACGTCGTCTGCTCGCGCTCCGTGTTCGGCTCGACCATCAATCTGTTCGCCAAGGAATTCGCCAAGTTCGGTGTCGAGACCAGCTTTGTCTCGCAGACTGACCTCGCCGAATGGCGTGCAGCCGTCAAGGCGACAACCAAACTGCTCTTCGCCGAGACGCCGACCAACCCGCTGACCGAGGTCTGCGACATCCGCGCCTTGGCGGACATTGCCCACGGAGCCGGCGCCATCCTGGCGGTCGACAACACCTACTCGACGCCAGCGCTGCAGCGCCCCACCGAGATGGGTGCCGACATCGTCATGCATTCGGCCACCAAGTACATGGATGGCCAGGGTCGCGTGATGGCCGGCGCGCTGTGTGGCTCCAGCAAGTTGATCCGCGATGTCTTCGGCCCGGTGCTGCGTACCGTCGGCATGACGCTGGCGCCTTTCAACGCCTGGGTCGTGCTCAAGGGCTTGGAGACGCTGTCGCTGCGCATGAAGGCCCAGAGCGAGCAGGCCCTGGCCGTTGCGCGCTGGCTGGAGGCGCAGCCGGAGGTGGACCATGTCTACTACCCATCGCTCGCATCCCATCCTCAGCATGACCTGGCCATGCGCCAGCAAAGCGGGCAGGGCGGGGCGGTGCTGTCCTTCGACCTGCGCGCCGATACCTCTGAAGCTGCACGCGCAGCGGCTTTCCACGTCATCGACAGCACGCGCGTGCTGTCCATCGCCACCAATCTCGGCGATACGAAATCCATCATCACTCACCCCGCGACGACCTCGCATGGCCGCCTGACCGAGGACCAACGTCAAGCCGCCGGCATCGGGCAGGGGCTGATCCGCCTGGCCGTTGGCCTCGAGCATGTAGACGACATCACTGACGATCTGCTGCGTGGCCTTTCCACTTTGAAAATCCGATGAGCTTCACTTTCGACAAGGTCCGCACGCGCATCGCACCGTCGCCGACCGGCTTTCTGCACCTGGGCACGGCCCGCACCGCCCTTTTTTCCTGGGCCTATGCCCGGCACCACGGCGGCGAGTTCGTGCTGCGCATCGAGGACACGGATGTGGCCCGCTCCACGCAGGACTCGGTCGACCAGATCATTGCGGCGATGAACTGGCTCGGCCTGAACTACGACGAGGGTCCGATCTACCAGATGCAGCGCCTGGACCGCTATCAGGCCGTCGTCGAACAGTTGATCAGCGAGGGCAAGGCCTATCGCTGTTACGCGACGCCGGAGGAACTGGACGCGATGAAGGAGGCTCAGCAGGCCCGCGGCGAGAAGAAGCTCTACGACCGCCGCTGGCGCCCCGAGCCGGGCAAGGTGCTGCCCGCCCCGCCGGAGGGTGTGAAGCCCGTCATCCGCTTCGCCAACCCCGTCGACGGCGACGTGACCTGGGACGACCTGGTCAAGGGGCCGATCACGATCAACAACCGCGAGATCGACGACCTCATCATCGTGCGCACCGACGGTGTGCCGACCTACAACTTCGCCGTCGTCGTCGATGACTGGGACATGCGCATCAGCCATGTTTTCCGCGGCGACGAGCACATCAACAACACGCCCTGGCAAATCAACATCTTCAATGCGCTGGGCGCACCGCTGCCGCAGTTTGGACACCTGCCCATCATCCTGGGTGACGATGGCCAGAAGTTGTCCAAGCGCCGCGGCGCTGTCAGCGTGACGGCCTATGCCGACGGTGGCTACCTGCCCGAGGCCATGCTGAATTACCTGGCCCGCCTGGGCTGGAGCCATGGCGACGATGAGTTGTTCACGGCCGAGCAAATGGTGGCCTGGTTCGATGGCTCGCACCTGTCCAAGAGCCCCGCGCAGTGGGACCCGGCCAAGCTGGACTGGGTCAACGGCCATTACCTGAAGCAGATCGATGAGGGCCGGCTGGCTGATCTTGTCGTCACGCAACTCAAGGCCAAGGGTATTCAAGCCACGGCAGAGCAGGTCCAGCCCAAGGTCGGTCTGTTCAAGGATCGCTGCGCGACGGCCGCCGCACTGGCCGATTGGCTCGCGATGTATTTCGCGCCCGTCATGCCATCGGTCGAGGATCTTGCGGCTTACATCACCGATGCCGTGCGCCCGGCACTGGCTGTGCTGGCAGAACGACTGTCGGCCATGACCGACTGGAACAAGGCCGGCATCCAGCAGGCCTTGAAGGAAACCCTTGCGGCCACCGGACTGAAGATGCCGCAGTTGGCGGTACCGGTGCGCGTGCTGGTGTGCGGGCGTTCTCAGACCCCGAGTGTGGATGCCGTGCTGGAGCACTTCGACAAGAAAAAAGTCCTCGAACGCTTGCATTCCATTTGAATTTCGTCATATACTCTTGGTCTCGCTTGAACAGCGCTGTTAACGAAGAGACTGACAACAGTCAACTCGAAAACACGGGGGTATAGCTCAGCTGGGAGAGCGCTTGCATGGCATGCAAGAGGTCAGCGGTTCGATCCCGCTTACCTCCACCAAAAAGGCCTTGGCTTATTGGATGGCGCGCGGTTCAAGTTGCGAAGGTTTCGTCCCCTTCGTCTAGAGGCCTAGGACACCACCCTTTCACGGTGATTACAGGGGTTCGAATCCCCTAGGGGACGCCAAGTTTGATGAGCTTGGATATTGTCGAAGGACGGTATCGAATTCATCCCACGCGGAGTGGTAGTTCAGTTGGTTAGAATACCGGCCTGTCACGCCGGGGGTCGCGGGTTCGAGCCCCGTCCACTCCGCCAAGGATTCCATCGGGTCCACCCGATAAAAGAACGGCCAATTTATTGGCCGTTTGCTTTTTGCGACCGGTTTATACCGGGGGTATAGCTCAGCTGGGAGAGCGCTTGCATGGCATGCAAGAGGTCAGCGGTTCGATCCCGCTTACCTCCACCAAATACTCTTGTGGTTTTTGTGTGGCACGCAGTTTGTTTAAAAAGTTCTGTCCCCTTCGTCTAGAGGCCTAGGACACCACCCTTTCACGGTGATTACAGGGGTTCGAATCCCCTAGGGGACGCCAATATTGGCAATCTCGTCGTATGATGGGAATGCGATTGGCAATCCCGTCGCAAGACGGGCAAGTTTGATGAGCTTGGATATTGTCGAAAGACGGTATCGAATTCATCCCACGCGGAGTGGTAGTTCAGTTGGTTAGAATACCGGCCTGTCACGCCGGGGGTCGCGGGTTCGAGCCCCGTCCACTCCGCCAAAAACAGCAATGCCCCGAAACCATAGGTTTCGGGGCATTTTTACTTGGCTGCTTAGGAGACGAGGCCGCGGGCCGGGGCGGGCGCTGTGCCAGCGTCGTCATTCCCGCCGGTGCCATGAATCTGTGGGCTGGCTGGGCCGGCAGGGCGCTGTTCAGCCGGCGCGGCCCGTGGGGCTTCGGCGGGACCGCGCTTGCCACTGACAACGAGGCGAGCGAGCTTGACAACCTCACTGGCTTTTGCCGGCATGCCGCCGATCAGCAATCCGAGCGTCAAGCTCAAGCACCACCATCCCTGTTTCACTCTTGGCATCTCCGGCTCCAGCCTTGCTCATCGGCAGGGCGCAGACTGAAGTGTTGAGCAAGGTCGGACAGCGGGCCACCTTGACGCGACGAACTGCGCTTTCTGTGGGCTGAACTGCGACTGAATGTCGATCAGTCATGAGCCAGAAAAGCAAAACGGGCCCAGTGGGCCCGTTCATACTTTGGCGGAGAGGGCGGGATTCGAACCCGCGGTGGGTATTAGCCCACACACGCTTTCCAGGCGTGCGACTTAAACCGCTCATCCACCTCTCCTGCAAGCCAACAATCATAACCTATTGCGTGCTCACGAAGGCGACATTCCGTCAGTTGCTGCTGCGCCAGTCCAGGGCGCCGCGCCAGTCGAGCTGGTGCACGACATTGTTGAGGTGCAGCATGCGCCGCGAACGCGCCAGCTCATGCCCGTGGCCGTCAATCAGCGCGACGTTGCACAAGATGTTCATCGGGTCGAACAGCGCCACGACGTCAGGCTGGATCTCCGTCCATTCCCATGCAATCTGGATGGCTTCGCCATCGGCCAGTGCAGCCCACACTTCCTGGCCACATCGCAGCCCGGAACGTGCATCGTGCACTCTGACACTGCTTCCGATTTGACGCAGGTCGTCTGTCACTTTTTCAAACTCGTTTACAGTCTTGACGACCGTCTCGCAGGCCATCAGTTGCCAGGCTGCCATCTGCATTCGGATCTCCCGTCATTTGGATGGTTTGCAGTTTGCGTTCGTCGAGGCCGCACTGCGCCTACCAACCCTAGTAGCGCATGAACCTCCAGCGGTACGAACAAGTCAGTCAAGCAGCAGATCTCACGTCTTTTCGACAGGGGCTGATCGCCTTCGCGAATGACCTAGATTTCGGTCTGGTCGTTGGCGTGCTGGCCATCGAGCACCGTGGGCCGGGTGCGAAGACTGAGTACGTCGCCGTAGGCAACACGCCTGAGGCTTTCTTGGAGATTTCCAGGGACAACAGCTACGCGCAACGCGACCCCGTGCATCAACGTTTGGCGAGCCTGACCAAACCGCTGATTTACGACCAGGCTTTCTACGTGGACGCCGGTGCAGGCGAGTTGTGGGAGATGTATGCACCGTTCGGCTACCGGACCGGTGTTGCCGTAGGTGTCCAAATGCCTGGCTACCGCCGGTTGCTTCTCGGGCTCGATCGGGACGCACCCTTGCCCAAAGATCCGATCAAGCTGAATCGGATGATCGCGGACTTGCAATTGCTCGCCGTTCATGCACAGGACGCTGCAGGGCGGCTGCTTGTGTCCAAGAGATCGGCACAACCTGCGGTGCAGCTTCCGTCACGACAGCTTGAGATCCTGAAGCTGACGATGGAGGGCAAGAGCGCCTGGGTTGTCGGGAGCCTGCTAGGCATCAGCGAGAACACGGTGAACTACCACATGAAGCAACTGTTCAAGCTGCTCGACGTGTCCACCAAGCACCAAGCCGTGCTGAAGGCGATGGAGCTGGGGCTGCTCTGACCGGCTACCGGCCCTACCAGGGTTTGTAGTTCTCTGTTGTCTGCCCGTCCTACACACTGCGCGCCATCTCAACGCTGCTAGCCGGACGGTGCAAATGGAAAAAGTTTCTTTCTGGGAAGTTCTCGCAGAACTGCTCGGCTTCCCGATTACGGGTAATTGATCCCGATCCTCTGAGCAGATCTTAGGAAAAGCGACACCTCCATCGCTTTCGTTCGGCGCCCCCCGAACGTCTTGCGCCCGCGACTGCCCTTGTTCAGGGCCCTCGCGGGCTTTTTTGTTCTGGGCCTCAGGCCTTTGCGCCGCCTTTGAACAACGCCATGGCGGTGCCGATCAAACCAGCGACTTCCGTCATATTGCCCGGCACGATCATCGTGTTGTTCTTCTGAGCGAGCTGGGCATAGGCGTCGACAGCCTTCTCGGCGACCTTCAGCTGCACAGCCTGATCACCGCCCGGCTGCTGGATGGCCGCTGCGATCTTGCGGATGGCGTCCGAAGTCGCGTCCGCCACAGCGGTGATCGCTGCGGCCTGGCCCTGTGCCTGGTTGATCTCGGCCTGCTTCTCACCCTCCGAGCGTGCAATGGCCGCCTCACGTTCGCCGGTCGCGATATTGATCTGCTCCTGGCGCCGGCCTTCTGACGCCGCAATCAGCGCGCGTTTCTCGCGCTCCGCCGTGATCTGAGCCTGCATGGAATGCAGGATGGCTGGCGGCGGCGTCAGGTCCTTGATCTCGTAGCGCAGCACTTTGACGCCCCAGTTCAAGGCCGCCTCGTCCAGGGCCTCGACGACGGACGTGTTGATGACGGCGCGCTCCTCGAAGGTGCGGTCCAGCTCCATGCGGCCGATGACTGAGCGCAGCGTCGTTTGCGCCAATTGCGTGATGGCGACAACATAGTTGCTCGCGCCGTAGCTCGCCCGCATGGGGTCGGTGACCTGGAAGTAGAGGATGCCGTCAACCGTCAACTGGGTGTTGTCCTTGGTGATGCAGACCTGGCTGGGCACATCGAGCGCGATCTCCTTCAGTGAGTGCTTGTAGGCCAGCCGGTCGACGAAGGGCACGAGGAAGTTGAGCCCCGGTGTGAGCGTCCCGTGGTATTTGCCCAGGCGCTCCACCACCCAGGCGTTCTGCTGCGGGACGACCTTGATGGAGCGCGCCACGAAGATGGCCGCGATGACGAGGATGACGAGTGCGATTTGGAACCCCATGAGGCCTCCCGGTGTTGTTGGTTTGCAGGCTCAGCGATCGAGGAGCAGACAACTGCCTTCGACCGCGCGAATCACATGCCGGCCACTTTGGGCCGGCGGACTGCCGATAAAGCGTGCCTGCCAGGCAGCGCCGCGGTATTGCACCTTGGCCCGGCCGTCGGTTGACCAGGTCTCGACCTGGACGGATTGACCGATGTCGAGGTTGACATCTGGGTTGCTTGCAGCGGGAGCGGCTGCGGGCATGCGGCTGCGCCGCAGGTGCCAGCCCACGACCGCTGCGCCG
Organism: Roseateles sp. P5_D6; assembly: GCF_054049415.1. Lineage (NCBI taxonomy): Bacteria > Pseudomonadati > Pseudomonadota > Betaproteobacteria > Burkholderiales > Sphaerotilaceae > Roseateles > Roseateles sp. P5_D6. The sequence goes on from NZ_JBFUMK010000022.1 coordinate 53,479, forward strand.
CCCGTGACGGCGGCGGTCAGCACTTGTGCGGTCAAGCTCGCGCCGAGATGAGCCGCCAGCGCACCGGCGATGGCGCCCACGGCCAGCATCAGCAGATAGAAGGTGCCGCTGGCCAATTCGGCCGCGACGAGCGCTCCTGCAGCGATCCACCAGACGGTGGCCCAGTTCCATTCCATCTTGTCTCCCCAGGTAAGTGTTGTCGGGTCAGTTTATAGACTGCGCTGACGCGAGTGGGACATGCTGCGGCCCTACACTTCGCCGCTTCGTTTTTTGATGCCCGCCCGCTGGAGGCCGCCGATGATCCGTTTTCACTTTCCCATCGTCATCATCGATGAGGATTACCGCTCCGAGAACACCTCGGGCCTGGGCATCCGCGCGTTGGCCGAGGCCATCCAGAAGGAGGGCATGGAAGTCCTGGGCGTGACGAGCTACGGCGATCTGTCGCAGTTCGCCCAGCAGCAAAGCCGCGCCTCGGCATTCATCCTGTCCATTGACGACGAGGAATTCACCGCGGGGCCCGAGATGGACCCTGTCGTGCTGAATCTGCGCAAGTTCATCCAGGAGATCCGCAACCGCAACCCGGACATCCCCATCTACGTCTATGGCGAGACGCGCACCAGCCAGCATCTGCCTAACGACGTGTTGCGCGAACTGCATGGCTTCATCCACATGTTCGAGGACACGCCGGAGTTCGTAGCCCGCCACATCATCCGTGAGGCCAAGAGCTATCTCGATGGCCTGGCACCGCCGTTCTTCAAGGCGCTGATGGACTACGCCCAGGACGGCTCCTACTCCTGGCATTGCCCAGGCCACTCGGGCGGCGTCGCCTTCCTGAAGAGCCCGGTGGGGCAGATGTTTCACCAGTTCTTCGGCGAGAACATGCTGCGCGCTGACGTGTGCAACGCCGTTGAAGAGCTCGGCCAACTGCTGGATCACACCGGTCCGGTCGCGGCCAGCGAGAAGAACGCGGCGCGCATCTTCAACGCCGATCACTGCTTCTTCGTCACCAACGGTACGTCCACGTCCAACAAGATGGTCTGGCACCACACGGTGGCGCCCGGCGACGTCGTCGTCATCGACCGCAACTGCCACAAGAGCAATCTGCACGCCATCATCATGTGTGGCGCCATCCCCGTCTTCCTGACGCCGACGCGCAACCACTACGGCATCATCGGGCCCATTCCCGAGAGCGAGTTCAGTCCGGAGACCATCCGCGCCAAGATCGCCGCCAACCCGCTGCTGGCGCACATCGACGCTGCCACGGTCAAGCCCTCCATCGTCACGCTGACGCAGAGCACCTATGACGGCGTGCTCTACAACACCGAAACCATCAAGAAGAAGCTCGACGGCTACATCCCGACGCTGCACTTCGATGAGGCCTGGCTGCCGCATGCGGCCTTTCACGATTTCTACGGGCARTTCCACGCGATGGGCAAGAACCGTCCGCGCCCGAAGGAAGCCATGGTCTACGCGACGCAATCCACGCACAAGCTGCTGGCTGGCATCTCGCAGGCCTCGCAGGTGCTCGTGCAGGATTCGCAAAGCGTCAAGCTGGACAAGCATCTCTTCAACGAGGCCTACCTGATGCATACGTCGACCTCGCCGCAATACTCGATCATCGCGAGCTGCGACGTGGCTGCGGCGATGATGGAGCCGCCCGGCGGTACGGCGCTCGTGGAGGAAAGCATCCGCGAGTCGCTGGACTTCCGCCGTGCCATGCGCAAGGTCGAGTCGGACTATGGCGACGACTGGTGGTTCAAGGTCTGGGGGCCGGACTTCCTGCGCGCGCAGGATGACCAGGGCAGCGAGCCCGTGTCGGCGGACTGGATGCTGCACGCCGACGAGGACTGGCATGGCTTCGGCGCGCTCGCCGAGGGCTTCAACATGCTGGACCCGATCAAGTCCACCATCATCACGCCCGGGCTGGACATGGAAGGGCGCTTTGCCACCACGGGCATCCCGGCCTCGGTCGTCACCAAGTTCCTCGTCGAGCATGGTGTCGTCGTCGAGAAGACGGGGCTGTATTCCTTCTTCATCATGTTCACCATCGGCATCACCAAGGGCCGCTGGAACACGCTGTTGACTGCGTTGCAGCAGTTCAAGGACGACTACGACAAGAACGCGCCGCTGTGGCGCATCCTGCCGGAGTTCTGCGCGAAGTTCCCGAAGTACGAGCGCATGGGCCTGCGCGACCTCTGCCAGTCCATTCACAGGGCCTATGCCGAAGGCGACATTGCACGCCTGACGACGGACATGTATCTGTCCAATCTGCAGCCGCTGATGACGCCGACGGAAGCCTATGCCCATATCGCACAGCGCAAGACCGAACGCGTCGGCATCGACGACCTGGAGGGGCGCATCACGACCTCGCTGCTGACGCCCTATCCGCCCGGCATCCCGCTGCTGATTCCTGGCGAGGGCTTCAACAAGAAGATCGTCGATTACCTGAAGTTCACGCGCAGCTTCAATGCGAAGTTTCCGGGCTTCGCGACCGACGTCCACGGCCTTGTCCATGAAGTGGACGAAGAGACCGGTCGCGGCCGGTATTACGTGGACTGCGTGAAGGCCTGATCAGGCCGCTGCGCCCATCCGCCGGCGCGGTTTCTCGTGGTACGCCAGGTCGCGACGCACRCCATGCCGCGACCTCACTTGATCACTCGCCGCCGGCGAGTGCGACATGGCTGAAGCCGCCATCGACATACATGATCTCGGCGCTGACGCCGGCGGCCAGGTCGGACAGCAGGAAGGCAGCGGCGTTGCCGACGTCCTCGATGGTCACGTTGCGCCGGATCGGCGCCGAGGCGGCGAACTGGCTCAGCAACTTGCCGAAGTCCTTGATGCCGGAGGCTGCCAGCGTCTTGATTGGGCCGGCAGAGATGCCGTTGACTCGCACGCCCTTGGCGCCGAGGTCGTGGGCCAGGTAGCGCACGCTGGCCTCCAGCGCCGCCTTGGCCATGCCCATGGTGTTGTAGTTGGGCACGTAGCGCTCGGCGCCCAGGTAGCTCAGTGTGAGCAGGGCGGCGCCGGGGCGCAGGCGCGGGGCGGCCAGCTTGGCCATGGCGGGGAAGCTGTAGGCCGAAATGTCGTGGGCGATGCGGAAGTTCTCGCGCGTCATGCCGTCCAGGAAATTGCCGGCAATCGCCTCGCGAGGCGCAAAGCCGATGGAATGGACGAAACCGTCGAACTCCGGCCAGACCTCGCCGAGCTGGTTGAACAACGCCTCCATCTGCTCGTCGCTGGTCACGTCACAGTCGTAAATGAGTTTGGAGCCGAATTCGGCAGCGAACTCGCTGATGCGGTCCTTGAAACGTTCGCCCTGATAGCTGAACGCCAACTCGGCACCTTCGCGGTGGCAGGCCCGGGCAATGCCGTAGGCGATGGAGCGGTTGGACAGCACGCCCGTGATCAGCAGCCGCTTGCCGGCGAGAAAGCCCATTCTTGTCTCCTGTGAGGTCTCAAACAGCCTCAGATTCTGGCACGCGCAGGGCGTAGCGGCTTGCCGGCATGGGACTTGCACAGTACAATCCGAGCTTCACCAGAAATGAGAGAACTCTGCAAAGAGTCTTTCAACGAGCCCCGGACGACATCCCCCGGGGCGCGATATCAGGTGAACGAGTGGGCGGATTCATCCAGCCCATTTTTTTTGCTTTTTCGATTTTCTTTCGACCGAAGACCGCACACCCCGAATGAGTTGGCAAACCGCTGTGGAAACGACCGTGACCGGACTCGGTTACGAACTCGTGGACTGCGAACGCAGTGCCAGTGGTGGAACGCTGCGCGTGACGATTGACAGGCTGAACGCCGGGGCGGATGCCGGCGAGCTGATCGATGTGGATGACTGCGAAAAGGTCACCCGACAGCTGCAGTATGTGCTCGAGGTCGAGGGTTTGGAATATTCCCGGCTCGAAGTGTCTTCACCGGGTCTGGATCGGCCGTTAAAAAAGGCCGCGCATTACGCGCGCTTTGCCGGCCAGGAAATCGATATCACGCTCAAAGCGCCTTTCCAGGGCCGCAAGAAGTACCGCGGCGTGGTCAGCGCGCAGCCGGATGCGGCGGACGACCAGGCCTGGCGCCTGGTGTTCGACGACGGCGAGGCCGATCAGGCGCTTGATTTCACGCTCGACGAGGTGCGCGAGGCACGCCTCGTGCCGTCGTTCAGCTTCAAGGGTCGTGGCGGCGAACCGGCGCCTGACCGCAAGCCCGGCCAGCGTGGTGTCATCAAGCCGAAAAAAGCAGCACTCAAGAAACAAGCGGGCGCGCCCAGTGATGCGGCGCCCGGCCAAGACAAGGTTGACGGAGGTCTCAAGCAATGAACCGCGAAATGTTGATGCTGGTGGACGCGATCTCGCGCGAGAAGAGCGTGGAGCGCGATGTCGTGTTCGGTGCGGTGGAAGCCGCGCTGGCCTCGGCCACCAAGAAGATTTACGGCGCTGAGGCCGACATCCGCGTCAGTGTGGATCGCGAATCGGGTGAGTACGAGACCTTCCGCCGCTGGCATGTCGTGCCCAACGAGGCCGGTCTGCAGAACGCCGACGCCGAAATCCTGCTGTTTGAAGCCCAGGAACAGATCTCCGACATCGAGGTGGACGACCACATCGAAGAACCCGTCGAATCCCTGCCCATCGGCCGCATCGGCGCACAGGCCGCCAAGCAGGTCATCCTGCAGAAGATCCGTGACGCCGAGCGCGAGCAATTGCTCAACGACTTCATGTCGCGCGGCGAGAAGATCTTCGTCGGCACGGTCAAGCGCCTGGACAAGGGCGACATCATTGTCGAAAGCGGTCGCGTCGAAGGGCGCCTGAAGCGCAGCGAAATGATCTCGAAAGAGAACCTGCGCACCGGTGACCGCGTGCGCGCCGTCATCCTCGGTGTGGACCCGACCCAGCGCGGCCCGCAAATCATGCTTTCGCGCTCCAGCCCTGAGTTCATGAAGGAACTCTTCGCCCAGGAAGTGCCGGAAATCGAACAAGGCCTGCTGGAGATCAAGAGCTGCGCCCGCGACAGCGGTTCGCGCGCCAAGATCGCCGTCATCAGCCATGACCGCCGTGTCGACCCCATCGGCACCTGCGTCGGTGTGCGCGGTTCGCGCGTCAACGGCGTGACGACCGAACTTGCTGGCGAGCGCGTCGACATCGTGCTGTGGAGCGAAGACCCGGCCCAGTTCGTCATCGGCGCGCTGGCCCCGGCCAATGTGCAATCCATCGTCGTGGATGAAGAGCGCCATGCCATGGATGTCGTCGTTGACGAGGAAAACCTCGCCATCGCCATCGGCCGTGGCGGCCAGAACGTGCGCCTGGCGTCCGAGCTGACCGGCTGGCGCATCAACATCATGTCGGCCGAGGAATCGGCTGCCAAGCACGAGGTCGAGGCCGAGAGCGTTCGCAAGCTCTTCGTCGAGAAGCTCGACGTCGATGCCGAGGTCGCCGACATCCTGATCGCCGAAGGCTTCACCAGCCTGGAAGAAGTCGCCTACGTGCCCATGCAGGAAATGCTGGAGATCGAGGCCTTCGACGAGGACACCGTCAACGAGCTGCGCACCCGTGCCAAGGATGCCCTGCTGACGATGGAAATCGCCCGCGAAGAGAAGGTCGAAGAGGTCTCGCAGGACTTGCGCGATCTCGAAGGCGTGACCCCTGAACTGTTGAGCAAGCTGGCCGAAGGCGGCATCAACACCCGTGACGATCTGGCCGACCTGGCTGTCGACGAACTGGTCGAGCTGACCAGCCAAGACGAGGCCGCTGCGCGCGCGCTGATCATGAAGGCCCGCGAACACTGGTTCAACGCCTGATCAACACACGCCGCGCCGCACCGAAAGTAATTTGAAGGATCCCCACATGGCCGTGACTACCGTCGCCCAATTCGCCGCCGAGCTGAGCAAGCCGGCGGGCACGCTGCTGGAGCAGCTGCATGCCGCGGGCGTCAAGAAGTCTTCCGTCGACGACTCGCTGAGCGAGAACGACAAGGAACGCCTGCTCGACCACCTGCGCTCTTCCCACGGCACTGCCGGTGCGGATCGCAAGAAGATCACGCTCGTCAAGAAGTCGACCACCGAGATCAAGCAAGCCGATGCCAGTGGCAAGGCCCGCACGATCCAGGTCCAGGTCAAGAAGACCCGCACCTTCGTCAAGCGTGACGACGAGGTCGCTGCCGGCCCCGACGACGCCGAACTGGTGCGCCGCGAGGAAGAAGCCCAGGCCCAAGCCACCGCGCTGCGTGCCCAGGAAGAGGAACTCGCCGCCAAGGTGAAGGCTCGCGAGGACGCCGAGCGCGCCGCGCGTGAAGCTGCCGAGGCGCGCCGCGCCGAGGAGCAGGCTGCCGCCGAAGCCGCCGCCAAGGCCGCTGCCGAAGCTGCCGCTGCAGCTGCCGCCGCCAAGCCGGAGGTCACGCCCGTCGAGCAGGCCGAGGCCCGCCAGCGCAATGCCGCTGCTGCCGCCGCCGAAGCCGCCGCGATCAACAAGGCCGCCTCCAAGCGCGGTGCCAAGGCCGCCGCGCCTGCGCCCGAGCCTGAAGTCGTTGCGCCGCCGCCGCCCGCACCTGCGCCTGAGGTCGTCGCCCCGCCACCGCCCGCGCCCGAAGTGGCCAAGCCGGCGCTGCGCGTCGTCAAGGCCGTCGATGCCGCTGCCGAAGAGAAGCAGAAGCAGGACGACCTGGCCCGCCGCCGCAAGGCCGCCGAGGACGAGGCCGCCAAGATCCGCGCGATGATGAATGCACCCAAAAAGGTGCTGGTCGCGAAGAAGCCCGAAGAGCCCAAGCCGGCCGAAGCCGCCGCGGGCATCAAGGGCACCATCCACAAGAAGGCCGGCACGCCGGGCGCAGCACCTGCTGCAGCCGGCGCAGGCGCCGGCAAGCCGGGCGACAAGAAGTCGGTCAAGTCCGAGAAGCTGTCATCCAGCTGGGCCGATGACGCCGCCAAGAAGCGTGGCCTCAAGACCATCGGCGCCGGCCCCGCCGGCGCGAACCGCCCGGGTGGCGGCGGCAACTGGCGTGCTCCGGCGCGCGGTGGTGCCGGTGGCCGTCGTGGCGGCAATGACCGTGGTGGCAATGGCCAAGGCAACTTCCAGGCACCTGCAGAGATGCAGATCCAAGAGGTGCACGTCCCCGAGACGATCTCGGTGGCCGACCTCGCCCACAAGATGTCGGTCAAGGCCGCCGAGGTCATCAAGCAATTGATGAAGCTKGGCCAGATGGTCACCATCAACCAGCMGCTGGACCAAGAGACGGCCATGATCCTGGTCGAGGAAATGGGTCACAAGGCCTTCCCCGCCAAGCTGGACGATCCGGACGCCTTCCTGGAAGAAGAGGGCACCGCCGAGCAGGAGCACGAGTCGCTGTCGCGCGCCCCGGTCGTCACCGTCATGGGCCACGTCGACCACGGCAAGACCTCGCTGCTGGACTACATCCGCCGTGCCCGCGTCGCCGCAGGCGAGGCTGGTGGCATCACGCAGCACATCGGCGCTTATCACGTCGATACGCCGCGCGGCATGATCACCTTCCTGGACACCCCGGGTCACGCGGCCTTCACGGCGATGCGTGCCCGCGGTGCCAAGGCAACCGACATCGTCATCCTCGTTTGCGCGGCCGACGACGGCGTCATGCCCCAGACCAAGGAAGCCATCCACCACGCGAAGGCGGCTGGCGTGCCRATCGTSGTCGCGATGAMCAAGATCGACAAGCCCGACGCCAACGTCGAGCGCGTGAAGAGCGAGCTCGTGGCCGAACAGGTCGTGCCGGAAGAATTCGGTGGCGAGTCGCCCTTCATCGGCGTGTCGTCCAAGACCGGCCAGGGCATTGACGACCTGCTGGAGCAAGTGCTGCTGCAGGCCGAAGTGCTGGAGCTGAAGGCGCCGGTGGCCTCGATGGCCAAGGGCCTGGTCATCGAAGCCAAGCTGGACAAGGGCCGCGGCCCGGTTGCGACGGTGCTGGTGCAGAGCGGCACGCTCAAGCGCGGCGACGTCGTGCTGGCTGGCTCCACGTTCGGCCGCGTTCGCGCCATGCTGGACGAAGACGGCAAGGCCTGTACCGAGGCTGGCCCGTCCATCCCGGTCGAAATCCAGGGCCTGACCGAAGTGCCGCAAGCTGGCGATGAGTTCATGGTGCTGGGCGACGAACGCCGCGCCCGCGAGGTCGCGACCTTCCGTTCGGGCAAGTACCGCGACGTGAAACTGGCCAAGCAGCAGGCTGCCAAGCTGGAGAACATGTTCAGCGAGATGGGCGCCGGCGACGTGCAGACGCTGCCGCTGATCATCAAGAGCGACGTGCAGGGCTCGCAGGAAGCGCTGGCCGCTTCGCTGCTCAAGCTCAGCAACGCCGAGGTCAAGGTGCAGATCGTCCACGCGGCGGTTGGCGGCATCAGCGAGAGCGACATCAACCTCGCCATCGCTTCCAAGGCCGTCATCATCGGCTTCAACGTGCGGGCCGATGCCGGTGCGCGCAAGCTGGCCGAAGGCAACGCGGTCGATCTGCGTTACTACAGCATCATTTACGACGCTGTGGATGACGTGACCAAGGCGATGTCCGGCATGCTGGCGCCCGAGCAGCGCGAAGAAGCGCTGGGTACGGCCGAGATCCGCGTCGTGTTCGTCGCTTCCAAGATCGGCACGGTGGCCGGCTCCATGGTCACCAGCGGCCTGGTCCGTCGTGGCGCTCGCTTCCGACTGCTGCGCGAGAACACCGTCGTCTACACGGGCGAGGTGGACTCGGTGCGCCGCGAGAAGGACGACGTCCGCGAAGTCAAGGAAGGCTTCGAGTGCGGTATCAAGCTCAAGAACTACAGCGACATCAAGGAAGGTGATCAGCTCGAATTCTTCGAGATCAAGGAAGTGGCCCGCACGCTCTGACCTCCAATCCCGAGGGTTAACCCCGCCCCTCGGGGCGGGGTTTGTTCTTTGTTGGCTGTCCGCGCGTGAACCGCGCAAACAGCCTGATCAGGAAACCTGCCATGAGACACAAACGCGCCATCCCCAACCGAGCTTTCCGAGTCGCCGACCAGATCCAGCGTGATCTGGCGGAGCTGATCCGCGAGCTCAAGGATCCGCGCATCGGCATGGCGACGATCAATGCGATCGAGGTTACGCCGGACTACGCCCATGCCAAGGTGTTCTTCTCAGTGCTGGTCGGTGACCCGAAGGAAACGCAGGAAGCGCTGAACGAGGCCGCAGGCTTCCTGCGCAACGGCCTGTTCAAGCGCCTGCAGATCCACACGGTGCCGACGCTGCACTTCCAGTTCGACCGCACCATCGAGCGTGCGGCCGAGATGAGTGCCCTGATCAACAAGGCCAATGCGACTCGCGCTTTGGAAGACGAGGAGCCGAATGACTGAGGCTGTCGTCACTGCGAGGCCTGCTCGGGTACGCATCCAGCGTCGCCCGCTGCATGGCGTGTTGTTGCTCGACAAGCCGCTGGGCTTGTCGAGCAACGACGCGTTGCAGAAAGCCAAGTGGCTGCTGCGCGCCGAGAAGGCCGGCCACACCGGCACGCTGGACCCGCTGGCCACCGGCCTGCTGCCGCTGTGCTTTGGCGCCGCGACCAAGTTCAGCCAGGTCAGCCTCGACGCCGACAAGCGCTATCTCGCAACCCTGGCGCTGGGCATCCGCACGACCACCGGCGACGCCGAAGGCGAGGTGCTGGAGCGCCGTGACGCCGACGGCATCACGCAAGCGCAGATCGCTGCCGCCTGCGCCGCCTTCACCGGCGAGATCGACCAGATGCCGCCGATGTACTCGGCGCTCAAGCACGAGGGCAAGGCGCTGTACGAATACGCCCGCGCCGGCATCGAGATCGAGCGCAAGAGCCGTCGCGTGACGATTCATGCCATCGACATCGTCAGCGTGCAGGCTGGCACCGTGACCCTCGACGTCCGTTGCACCAAAGGCACCTACATCCGCACGCTGGCCGAAGACATTGGCACTGCACTCGGTTGTGGCGCTTCGCTGGCCGCACTGCGCCGCACCGGCTCCGGCAGCCTGACGCTGGACGGCAGCATCACGCTCAGCGGCCTGGAAGCCCTGCCCGAAGAACAACGCGCCGCGCTGCTGACCTCGCCCGACCGCCTGCTGGCCGAAGCCCCCGAGCTTCGTCTGCCTGCCGACGAGGCCGCACGCTTCCTGTCTGGGCTGCGCCGCCGCGTGACCGCAGCCGACGCCGAGCGCGTGCGTGTCTACGGCCCCGAACCCCGCGCCTTCCTCGGCAGCGCCCACATCTCCTCTGGCGAACTGATCGCCGACCGCCTGTTGACCCCGCCGGAGGTCCAGGCTCTGCTTTCCGCCTGACCCGGTTTTCTTCCAAGCATCACCATGACCACCCCGATCCGCAACATTGCCATCATTGCCCACGTCGACCACGGCAAAACCACCATGGTCGACCAGCTCCTGCGCCAGAGCGGTACCTTCGCCGACCACGAAAAGGTCGTCGACACCGTCATGGACAGCAACGCCATCGAACGCGAGCGTGGCATCACCATCCTGGCCAAGAACTGCGCGGTGTCGTGGGGCGGCACGCACATCAACATCGTCGACACGCCCGGACACGCGGACTTCGGCGGTGAAGTCGAGCGCGCACTGTCCATGGTCGACGGCGTCGTGCTGCTGATCGACGCCCAGGAAGGCCCGATGCCGCAGACGCGCTTCGTGACCAAGAAGGCGCTGGCACTGGGTCTCAAGCCCATCGTCGTGGTCAACAAGGTCGACAAGCCGGGCGCCAAGCCCGACGCCGTCATCAATGCCGCTTTCGACCTGTTCGACAAGCTGGGCGCCACCGACGAGCAGCTCGACTTCCCGGTCGTCTACGCCTCCGGCATCAACGGCTGGACCTCGCTGACCGAAGGCGCGCCTGGCGAGCAATGGGGCCCCGATATGTCGGCCCTGTTCGACACCGTGCTCAAGCACGTGCCCGCCCAGTCGGGTGATCCCGCTGCTCCGCTGCAGCTGCAGATCTCGGCGCTGGACTTCTCCACCTTCGTCGGCCGCATCGGCGTGGGCCGCATCAGCCAGGGCACCATCAAGACCGGTATGCAGGTCGTCGTGATGGAAGGTCCGGACGGCAAGGCCGTCAACGGCCGCATCAACCAGGTGTTGACCTTCCACGGCCTGGATCGCGTGCAGGTCACCGACGCCGGCCCGGGCAACATCGTGCTGATCAATGGCATCGAAGACATCGGCATCGGCGTGACCGTGACCGACCCGGCCAACCCGTCGCCGCTGCCCATGCTGAAGGTCGACGAGCCGACGCTGACGATGAACTTCTGCGTCAACACCAGCCCGCTGGCCGGCCGCGAAGGCAAGTTCGTCACCAGCCGCCAGATCTGGGACCGCCTGCAGAAAGAACTGCAGCACAACGTGGCCCTGCGCGTGAAGGAGACCGACGAAGACGGCATCTTCGAGGTCTGCGGCCGCGGTGAACTGCACCTGACCATCCTGCTGGAAAACATGCGCCGTGAAGGCTATGAGCTGGCCGTCTCCAAGCCGCGCGTGATGTTCAAGGACGTCGACGGCGAGAAGCAGGAGCCGATGGAGCTGGTGACCGCCGACGTGGAAGAAATCCACCAGGGCGGCGTCATGCAGGCGCTGGGCCTGCGCAAGGGCGAAATGCTCAACATGGAGCCGGACGGCCATGGCCGCGTGCGCCTGGAGTACCGCATCCCGGCCCGTGGCCTGATCGGCTTCAGCAACGAGTTCATGAACCTGACCCGCGGCTCGGGCCTGATCTCGTCGATCTTCGACGGCTACGAGGCCCACAAGGGTGACATCGGCGGCCGCAAGAACGGCGTACTGATCTCCATGGACGACGGCGAAATCTTCACCTACGCCCTGGGCAAGCTGGACGATCGCGGCCGCATGTTCGTCAAGCCCAACGACCCGGTCTACGAAGGCATGATCGTTGGCATCCACAACCGCGACAACGACCTGGTCGTCAACGCGACCCGCACCAAGCAGCTGACCAACTTCCGCGTCTCCGGCAAGGAAGATGCGATCAAGGTCACGCCGCCGATCGAGCTGACGCTGGAGTACGGCGTCGACTTCATCGACGACGACGAACTGGTCGAGATCACGCCCAAGAGCGTTCGCGTTCGCAAACGCTTCTTGTCCGAGAACGAGCGAAAGCGTGCTCAGCGGAGCTGACACGCTTTCGCTGGCGCGGCGCCTTGAGCTCCCCCCAGCCCCCCTTCAGGAGGGGGTTCTAGTCAGTTGATTGCCCGCGCCCCGAAAGGGGCGCTCTTCGTTGATGAGCCACCGGTCTGCTGTTTTGCTGATGCTGCTGGTCACGCTGATGTGGAGTTCGGCGGGCGTGGTCACGCGGCATCTGGATGCAGCGCGTGGATTCGAAATCACGTTCTGGCGCAGTGCCTTCAATGCGCTGGCACTGGTGGCCATCCTCGGCATGATGCGGGGCAAGGCGTTGTGGTCAGCCATGCGTGGCGGTGCGGTCTGGGCCTCAGGCCTGTGCTGGGCCGTCATGTTCACGGCCTTCATGGTGGCGTTGTCGCTGACGACGGTGGCCAATGTGCTGGTCACGATGTCGCTGTCCCCCCTATTCACGGCGATATTTGCGCGGTTCTTTCTGCATCAGCCGATTCCCGCCCGCACCTGGTGGGCGATTGCCGTGGCTGGCGCGGGCATCGCGTGGATGTTCGGTGGTCAGCTGGGCGGGCCGCTGTTGGGCGTCATCGTTGCGCTGGGCGTGCCGCTGGCCGCCGCCAGCAATTGGTGCCTGCTGCAGAAGGTGGGGCAGGGCGACACTGACATGCTGCCCGCGGTGCTGATCGGTGCTGTGATCTCCATGGTGTTCACACTGCCGCTGGCCTGGCCGTTGCAGGCCAGTGCGCACGACCTGTCCCTGCTGGGTTTTCTGGGCGTCTTCCAGCTTGCCGTTCCCTGTCTGCTGGCCGTGCGCCTGGCGCGCGAGCTGCCGGGCCACGAACTGGCCCTGCTCGGCCAGGCGGAAACCCTGCTCGGCGTGCTTTGGGCCTGGGCTTTTGCGGGCGAACACCCAGGCAGCGCGGCCCTGATCGGCGGTAGCCTCGTGCTTGCGGCGCTGATCGCCAACGAAGCGCTGGCGCCTCCTACTGTCAAACCCGCCTCCTTGAATAACGCATGAGTGACCTGATCCCGACCCTGGTGTCTGACGGCCATATCCTGGCCGACGTCAACGGCTGTCTCGGCCTCATCACGCTGAACCGCCCGCAAGCGCTGAATGCGCTGTCGCTGGCCATGATCCGCGACATGACGGCGCTGCTGCGCCACTGGGCGTCTCGACCGGAGATCCAGGCCGTCGCAGTGCTCGGCGCGGGCCGCGAAGGCAAGGCGCCGGCCTTCTGCGCGGGCGGCGACATCCGCTTCTTCCACCAGGCCGCTCATGCCGGTGACCCGGCGCTGGAAGACTTCTTCACTGAGGAATACCGCCTCAACCACCTGATCCACCACTACCCCAAGCCCTATATCGCGCTGATGGATGGCATCGTCATGGGCGGCGGCATGGGTATCAGCCAGGGCGCCAAGCTGCGCGTGCTGTCCGAGCGCTCCAAGCTGGCGATGCCTGAGACCGGCATCGGCCTCTTTCCCGATGTCGGTGGTGGCTACTTCCTCGCCCAATGCCCCGGCCACGTCGGCGAATGGTTGGCACTGACCGGCCAGGCCATTGCGGCCGGCGACGCCATCGAATGGGGCCTGGGCGATGTCTATGTGCCGGCGGCGCAATGGGCCGACCTTGTCGAAGCGCTGAGGGCCAGCCCCCAGCCCAGCGCCGAGCACGTCATCGCGACCGTCATGGAGTGTGCCGATCTCGCCCCCACCGCCGACCCCAAGGCCGCCGCCGAACGCATCGACCGCCATTTTGGCGAGCCGACGCTGGCCGGCATCCTGGCATCCCTGGCCGCGGCCGATGACGACTGGGCGCACCAGACCCGCGAGACGCTGTTGACCCGCTCGCCAACCATGATGGCGGTGACGCTGGAGCTTGTGCGCCGCGGCCGCAAGCTCGGCCTGGCCGACGATCTGCGCCTGGAGCGTGATCTGGTGCACCACGCCTTCCATTTGCGCGGTGCGGCCCGCAGCGAGACCGTCGAAGGCATTCGCGCGCTGGCGGTCGACAAGGATCACGCACCGCGCTGGAGCCCAGCCTCGGTCGCCGATCTGGACGCGGGTGAGGTGGCGGCCTTCTTCGTCAGTCCCTGGCCTGCGAACGAGCATCCGTTGCGCGACCTGAGCTGAAGCTGTCGCCCCCTGGATCGGGGGTTGGCCTGGCGCGGGCATCTCCACACACTCGCGAAAATTTTTCACGTTCGACGGAGACAACAATGCGCAAAGTGCTCATGACGGCCTTGCTGGCCACCGGCCTGTTCGGCCAGGCTGCCCAAGCCTCGCCGGTGCTGTGGGATTCCGCCTCCGGCGGCAATGACCACTACTACGAGTTCTTCGACGCCAACGTCAGCTGGGACGATGCCTTCACGGCGGCCCAGAGCGCGAGCTATCTGGGCATGACCGGCTACCTGGCCACCATCACCAGCGCCGGCGAAAACCGCTTCGCTTCCGTCACCGTGGCCGGTGGCATCCTGGCATGGCTGGGCGCTTCGGACGCCGGCAATGAAGGCACTTTCACCTGGCGTGATGGTCCCGAGAACGGCCAGGCCTTGACCTACACCAGCTGGAATCCGGGCGAGCCGAACAACTGCTGCGGTGGCGAGAACTACCTGCAGACCAACTTCGGCGCCGTCATGGGCTGGAACGACCACGGCGGCCCGGGCAATGCTGGCCAGATCAACGGCTATCTGGTCGAGTTCAGCGCCGCCCCCGGCACCGTGCCCGAGCCGGCCAGCCTGGCCCTGGTGATGGCGGCCGCCCTGGCGGGCGTTGGCGTGTCCCGCCGCCGCAACCGCTAAGCCCTCACGGTTCAGCATTTCTCAACGCCCGCGTCAGCCCGACGCGGGCGTTGCCATTTGCGGGCCGGGATAATCCGCTGCGTGACTGCTTTTTCTCCCTGGCGCCTGTCCGTCGCGCCGATGATGGACTGGACCGATCGCCATTGCCGCCATTTCCATCGGCTCATCACCCGCCGCGCGCTGCTCTACACCGAGATGGTGACGACTGGCGCCTTGCTGCATGGCGACCAACCCCGTCATCTCGACTTCAACGACACCGAGCACCCGGTCGCGCTGCAGCTGGGTGGCAGCGATCCCGCCGACTTGGCCGCCTGCGCCAGGCTTGCCGAGCGCTGGGGCTACGACGAGGTCAACCTGAACTGCGGCTGCCCCAGCGAGCGAGTGCAGAAGGGCGCCTTCGGGGCCTGCCTGATGGCCGAACCCCAGTTGGTGGCCGACTGCGTCAAGGCCATGCGCGATGCCACCTCGCTGCCGGTCACCGTCAAGCACCGCATCGGCATCGACAAGATTGAGAGCTACGACTTCGTCCGCGACTTCGTCGCCACCGTTGCGGAGGCCGGCTGCGAAGTCTTCATCGTGCATGCCCGCAATGCCTGGCTGCAGGGCCTTTCACCGAAGGAAAACCGCGAGATCCCACCGCTGCGCTACGAGCTGGTGGAGCAGCTCAAGCGCGAATTCCCGCAGCTGACCATCGCCATCAACGGCGGCCTGAAGACGCCGGACCAGATCGCCGAGCAGCTGGCCGTGCTGGACGGCGTCATGATCGGCCGCGAGGCCTATCACGAGCCCTGGAGCATGGCGCAGTGGGACTCGCGCTTCTTCGGCCAGCCTGACCCGGCGGCGTCGCGCGAGCAGGTCGAAGACGCCTGGCTGGATTACCTGGATCGCGTGCATGCCGCTGGCCGCTCCTGGTCCCATGCGATGCGCCACGCGCTCGGCCTGTGGAACGGCACGCCCGGCGCACGCCGCTGGCGCCAGGTCTGGAGCGACCATCGCCTGAAGACCCTGCCGCCGCGTGAGGTGGCCGAGCGCGCCAACGCGGCGCGCGTGCAAGGCACGTCGGTCGCGGCATGACGACCGGCCGCGGCGCGGCCCTCGGCGAGCATGTGAGCATGCATCCCTCCATGACCCGAACCGCCGCCCTGGCGCTGTGCCTCGCCGTGGCGGGCAGTGCCTATGCCGCACCCTGCAAAGAACAGCCGGGCGCTGCCGCCCGCCGGCAAGCCGTCGAGCAGGGCCTGCTGCCTGCGGTGGTGTTCGACGGCGAAGAGCAGCCGCAGACACTGGCCGCTCGCATGGCCGAGCACGGCGTGCCCGGCCTGGCCGTGGCGGTGCTGCGCGGCGGCGAGGTGGACTGGGTGGCCGTGTACGGCCGCCGTGCGATGCAGGCGCCGGCTGTCAGTTGCGACACGCTGTTCCAGGCCGGCTCGCTGGCCAAGCCCGTCACGGTGCTTGCCGCGCTGCGCCTGCAGGACGCTGGCCGGCTGGACTGGGACCGCGACGTCAACGGCCTGCTCACGTCGCTGCGCCTGCCTGCGGGCCGGCAGACGCCCGATCACCCCGTCACGTTGCGTGGGCTGCTCGCGCACACCGCGGGCATCACGCCGGGGGGCTACCCCGGCTACGCCCAGGCCGGCCCCGTGCCGACAGTGTTGGAGGTGGCGACCGCGGCACCGGGCACGAACACGCCGCGGCCCGAGGTCGTGCTGCCGCCCGGCGAGCAGCTGCGCTATTCCGGCGGCGGCTACACGCTGGCCCAGATCGCCATGCAGGACAGCCAGAAGCTGGCCTTCGAGCCGCTGATGCAGCGCTGGCTGTTCCAGCCGCTCGGCCTGCGCCATGCCACGTTCGCACTGCAGCGCCAAAGCGCCGGTGGCGATGTGGCGGCCGGCCACCAGGGCGACGCCGCGCCGGTACCGGGCGGCTGGCTGCACCTGCCCGAAAGCGCCGCGGCCGGCCTGTGGTCCGACGCGGGCGACCTCGCCACGCTGCTGACGGAACTGCGCAAGGGCTGGCAGGGCCGCAGCCAGGTGTTCCGCAAGCCCAGCATGCGCGCGCTGCTCGGCACGCCCGTCGAGGGGCATTTCTACGGATTCAGGCTCGTCGGCGAAGGCGAGCAGCAGTTCCTCGTCCACTACGGCGGTACCACGGGCTACAACGCCGGCATGGCCATCAACCTGCACACGGGTGATGGTGTCGTCTACCTGGCCAACGCCGAGGCGGGCCGCGCGCTGAGCGCTGAACTGCTGGCGGCCGTGTCGCGTGCCTATGGCTGGACGCAGTTCCGCGAGACGCGCGTGCGCCGGGCCGAAGCGAACGAGGCGGCCATCCAGGGGCTTGCCGGCCGCTACTTGTTCACCGCCATGGGGGTGCGTGTGCAGGTGGAGCAGGCACAGGCACAGCTGACCCTGGTGTTTCCCAACGGCGACCGCCTTGCGCTGACGCCCATCGCCGCCGATGGCGTGCCGCTGCAGTTCATCCATCCCACCGGCGTGCGCGTTGGCTTCCAGCGCGGTGAGGCCGGCGCGGTGACGATGCAGCTCTATGGCGACCAGGGCGTGCGCGAGAACTCGCCATGACGAAACTGCGGCGCGCGTGGGCCGCCGTGCTGTGCCTGGCCGCCGCGGCGGCGGTGACGGCGCAGCCGCTCGCGCTCGGCGTCGTCCTGGTGCCCGGTGGTTTCGAGGCTGGCCGCCAGCCCGACGGCAACAGCCTGCTGCTGCAGGGCGATCAGGGCTGGCTGCTGATCGACRGCGGCCGCCACCGCGCTCATGCCGAAGCGGCGCTCGCGGCGGCGGGCGGGCAGGTGAGGGCGGTGCTGAACACGCATTGGCACCTCGACCACCTCGGCGGCAACGCCTGGTTGCGTTCGCAAAGGCCTGGGCTTGAAGCCTGGGCGTCGCCCGCGGTAGCGAAGGCGCTGGCGGCCGATGGCTGGCTGGACCGCTACCGCCGCCAGCTGATGGAGGCCATTCCCACGGCACCGGCCGATCAGGCGGCCGTCATGCGCGTTGACCTCGAACTGCTGAACCAGGCTGCGGCCCTGCGCCCCGATCGTGAGATTGGGACAGCCTCGGCCCGGACCATCGCCGGCCGCCGCCTGCAGATCGGCATCGAAACCGCCGTCAGCGGTGGCGACTTGTGGGTGTTGGACACGGCCACCGGCACACTGGCCGCTGGCGACCTTGTCACGCTGCCAGTGCCTTTCATGGACACCGCCTGCCCCCTGGCCTGGCGCGAGGCCCTGGCGCGCATCTCCGCCCAGCCTTTCCAGCGCCTGGTACCCGGCCATGGTCCGGTCATGAGCCGCGCCGATTTCGAGCGCTGGCGCGGCGGCTTCGAGGCCCTGCTGGACTGCGCCGACCAGGGCCTGCATCCCGGAGCCTGCGCCGCCGTCTGGCGTTCACGCGTCGACACGTGGCTGGACGACGCCGGCCGCGCTCGCGTCAATGGCATGCTTGGCTACTATTTCAAGACGCTGCTGCAAGCACCGACCGAACAACGTGAGCGATTTTGTCGACGACCCTGACATCGGCCCGGTCCTGCCTCTGGACGAGGCCTTGTGGAGCCACAGTTTTGACACGGCACTGGGCCGCTGCGGCGTTGTCTGGAGCGAGCGCGGCATCGTCGCTTCTCTGCTGCCTGATGCCAGCCCGGCGCGACTGAAGCGCCGACATCCCACCGCCGAACTGACGACGGAGCTGCCCGCCCACATCGCCCATGCCGTCGATGGCATTCGCGCACTGCTGGCCGGCGAGGCGCGTGACCTCGGCGACGTCGTCCTCGACGAGCGCGGCATCCCCGAGTTCCGCCGTCAGGTGCATGCGCTGACCCGCGCCATCCCGCCCGGGCAGACCCGCACCTACGGCGAGATCGCCACGGCCCTCGGCCAGCCCGGTGCGGCGCGCGCGGTCGGCCGCGCCGAGGGCGACAACCCGTTTCCGCCCATCGTGCCCTGCCACCGCGTGATGGGCGCAGGCGGCGAGCCCACGGGCTTCTCGGCGCCGGGCGGCGTCGAGACCAAGCGGCGCATGCTGCTCATCGAGGCCCGTGCCGTGGGCCAACTCGCGGGCGATCAGCAGAAGTTGTTCTGACCGCGACAATCGCGCATGTCCTTTTCTTCCCTGGGCCTCTCGCCCGCCCTGCTGCGCGCCGTGCGCGAACAGGGCTACCACGCGCCGACCGCTGTGCAGTCAGCTGCGTTGCCTCCCATCCTGGCCGGCGCCGACGTGCTCGCGTTGGCGCAGACCGGCTCCGGCAAGACCGCTGCCTTTGTGCTGCCGCTGCTGCAACGCCTGGTCGCCGCGCCGCCTCGCCCAGGCCCGCGTGCGTTGGTGCTGGCGCCGACGCGTGAGCTGGCCGCCCAGACGGCCGAGCTGATGCGCAACGTCGCCGCGCTGCTGATGCACCGGCCCAAGGTGGCGCTGGCCTTTGGCGGCGTGTCCATCAACCCTCAGCTGATGGCGCTGCGCGGCGGCTGCGACGTGATGGTGGCCACGCCGGGCCGCCTGCTGGACTTGATCGACCACAACGGCCTGACGCTGGCCGGCGTGGAATGCCTGGTGCTGGACGAAGCCGACCGGCTGCTCAACGCCGGCTTTGCCGACGAGTTGCAGCGCGTGCTGGCGCTGGTGCCCGCACGGCGCCAGACCCTGCTGTTCTCCGCCACCTGCCCGCCTGCCGTGCAGGGGCTGGCCGAGCAGTTGCTGCGCGAGCCGGTGCGCATCGACATCCAGGAGGCACCGCCGCAGATCACCCAGCGTGCCATCCAGCTCGACCGCGCCCAGCGCCTGCCCGCACTGCGGCAACTGCTCAAGGAAGAGGCCTGGGATCGCGCGCTGGTCTTCGTCGCCAGCCGCTACACGGCCGAGCTGGTGTCGGACAAGCTTTTCGCCCACGGCTTCAAGGCTGGCGCCTTGCATGGCGAGCTGAGCCAGGGCGCGCGCAGCGACGTGCTGGCGGCGCTGAAGAACGGCAGCGTCAAGGTGCTTGTCGCGACCGACGTCGCCGCGCGCGGCTTGCACGTCGATGCGCTGGACGCGGTCGTCAACTACGAGCTGCCGCGCTCCGCCGCCGACTACACCCACCGCATCGGCCGCACCGGCCGCGCCGGCGCCACCGGGGTGGCAGTCAGCTTCATCTGCGCAGACAGCGCTGAGAACGCCGAGAGCCACTTCCGCCTCATCGAGAAGCGCCAGGGCCAGCGCGTGCCACGCGAGCGGCTGGAGGGCTTCGAGCCCGAGGCAGTCGCCACCGAAGCCCAGGCTATCGGCGGCATCAAGAGCACGACGCGCAAGAGCAAGAAGGACAAGCTGCGCGAAGCCGCGGCGCGTGGGGAATGAGCGATGGGCATTGAGATCGAACGCAAGTTCCTCGTCACCGGCGACGGTTGGCGTCAACCGGCCGCGGCGCAGACCCGCTTCAGCCAGGGCTATCTGAGCCGTGACCCGGCCCGCACGGTGCGCGTGCGCATCGCCGGTGAACAGGCCTTCCTGACCATCAAAGGTGCGACCCAGGGGGCCACGCGGGCCGAGTTCGAGTACGAGATTCCGCTCATTGATGCCCGACAGCTGCTGGCGCTGTGCGATGGCCCGCTCGTCGAGAAGATCCGCCACCTGTGCCTGCATGAGGGCATGACCTGGGAGGTTGACGAATTCCTGGGAGCCAACGCCGGCCTCGTGGTCGCGGAAATCGAGCTGGCGGCCGAGGGCCAGGTCTTTGCCCGGCCGGACTGGCTGGGTGCCGAAGTGACCGGCGATGGCCGTTACGTCAATGCCAACCTGGCGGTGAACCCGTTCACGCGCTGGCCGGCCGGCCGGGCCGCGGACTCGTAACACGGCGAGTTCGACACCCATGGCCCGCGCCGGGCCATGACGCAGGTCAAAGCGGACGCTCATCCTCGTCTGGCGCCTCGCCTCTCGCCTGCCTACACTGCAAGAGTTCGGCGATACATCTGGAGACAACGTGAAACACGCTCCAACGCTCCGCCCGAGGCTCCCGCAGACAGTAGTCGCGCTAGCCACTCTAGCGATGGTCGTCGCCGCACACGCGCAGGACACGCCCTTGAGCGCTGGACCTGCCGCCAGCGCCCCCTCGTCCGCAGCGACAGCCCCGTCGACGCCCCCGGCGGCCAACCGCCTGAGCCTGGATCGGATGGTGGTCACCGGCACGGGTGTGGCCCGCCGCAAGTTCGACACGTCTTACGCCGTTTCGAGCCTGTCATCTTCGGACATCGACAAGCTCGGACCGCTGAACACGGCGGATCTCCTCGGTCAGGTGCCGGGTGTGCAGGCCGAAGCCACCGGCGGCGAGGCCCAGAACATTTATCGCGTGCGCGGCATTCCGAACGAGTCGAACTTCTTCACGTTCCAGGAAGACGGCATGCTCATCTACGGGGAGAACGACGGGTACTTCTTCAAGGGCGACGTCATGGTGCGCCCGGACCTGATGACCCAGAACGTCGAAGTCGTCCGTGGCGGGCCAGCGCCGATATTTGCGGACAACGCGGCCGCCATCCTCAACCTGATCACGCGCCAGGGCGGTGAAGTGGCGGAGCACGGCGCCCGGCTCACGCTGGGCGACACCGGCCTGTATCGCTTCGACGGCTTCGCCTCCGGCAAGCTGGCCGACCGGACGTATTACGCCTTCGGCGGCTTCTACCGCAAGCACCGGGGCTACCGTGACAACGGCTTTCCCAGCGACACCGGCGGCCAGTTGCGGCTGAACATCCGGCACAGGCTGGACAACGGTGAAGCCAGGTTTTTTGCCAAGGTCTTCGACGACAGCAATGTGTTCCTGCTGCCTATTCCGGTGGCAGACCCGCGCGATCCGTCAAAGTCGCTGAACCCCTACATCGACTACTTCAAGGGCACGCTGAATTCGCCCTACCTGCGCAACGTCAAGTTCATCTACCCGACTGTGGGCGGCGCGGGCAGTGCCACCGAATCGCGTGACCTGTCCAATGGCCGGCAACTGCGCTACTTCAACACCGGCGTTGATCTCAACCTCAACCTGGGTGGGTGGCAGCTCAGCGAGAAGCTGAGGCTGACGAAAGGCAAGCTCGACTTCGATGCCTTGTACTCGACCGTCAACCCGGCGGACGCCAACGCCTTTGCCGCCAGCTTCCTGACTGCCTCACGCACGGCGTTCGGTGCCGGCGTCAACCGCCTGGGCTACACCTACGCCGGCCAGTCCGCGGCCTACGACCCGTACGGCGCATCCGGCCTGGTCGCGCAAGCGGGCTACCGCTCGATCCAGAACGACTTCAACACCATCGCCAACGACCTGCGCGTGACCCGCGACTTTGAACTTGCAGGCCGGCACAGCCTGACCGGCGGCCTGCTGCTGTCGCGCTACAAGTCCACGATGAACCTGCGCTTCCAGGACTTGCTGCTGGAGTTGGCCGGCAAGCCCCGGCCGCTGGACCTGGTCGCCTACGACGCCGGCGGCGCCGTGCTGGGCCGCGTCACCGACAACGGCGTGCTGCGCTATTCGTCCACGCTGATCGGCGGCGAGTCCACGGTCACCCAGACATCGGTCTACCTTGCCGACACCTGGAAGCCGGTGCCGCAGACCACGCTGGATTTCGGTGTCCGGCGCAGCGGCTACAAGGGTGACGGCTACAGCAAGAACACGGCCCGGTACGACCTGGGCAACGCCGCCACCCTGGCCGACAACTCGACGCTGGGTTACACCGGCGTCAACGCCCCGCGCCCGATTGACGGCCACCCGACCTCCTGGACCGTCGGTGTCAATCAGGAGCTCACGCGAGCCATGGGCGTGTATGCGCGCGCCTCCGTGGCCTACCGTCTGCCGGGCGAAATCAACGTCTACACCTTCGCTGCGCCGACGACGACCAAGGCCAAGCAGTACGAGGCCGGCTTGAAGTACTCGACCGAGCCGTTCTCGGCTTTCGCCACCGTCTTCCTGAGCCAGTTCAAGCCCTTTGCGACGACGGTGGCCGAAATCAACCCCGCCACTGGAACCATCACGAATCAGGTCTTCATCGGCGACGTGAAGAGCCCTGGCGTGGAGTTCGAATTCTCGTGGCGCCTCATTTCAAGTTTCACGTTGGACGGCGCGGCGACCTACAGCCCGGCMAAGTCCGGCAACATGATCAGCGCCGCCGGCAACCAGTCGCTGACGACCGAAGGCAAGTTGCCCATCCGCCAGCCCAAGGCCTGGGGCAATATCCGTCCCACTGTCCACTTCGCCGTGGCGGACTGGCAGGCCAGCGCCTACGCCCGCTTCAACTTCACCGGAAGGCGCTACGTCGATCTGCAGAACACGACTGCGCTGCCGGCCTACCAGACCCTGGCGCTGGGCACGTCGGCCAGCAGGGGCGGCACCACCGTGCAGCTGATGGTGGACAACGCCACCAACGCCAAGGGCTTGACCGAAGGCAACCCGCGCGCCGATGCGGTGGCCGGGCAGGGTTCGGCCGATGCCATCTATGGCCGACCGCTGTTTGGCCGCAATGTTCGCCTGACGCTGACCCAGGAATGGTGACTCGAGCGGCACAGGGGCCGGTACGGCCAAACACCAATCCGCGGACTGGAGATGTGGAATAGAGTGGGATCGAGGTTGGTGAGCACGGCTTGGCTCGATTCGGTGGGTTGCGCAAGGCCCTCCGATATCGACGCACCCCCGGCCTCATGGAGGCGACATGACTCTGAGCAGGCTCATGGGTGCATGCCTGGTGCTGTTGACCGGCTGGATCCTGCTGGCACAGGCCGCTGACGGCCCGGAGGCGAACGCGCCCGTCAGGCCCGAGAGCACCACCGTCACGGTTGGCCAGGCCAACGATGTCCCCGTGCCGCGTGTGCTGCCAGCCTGCGCGCCGGGTACGTGCCTGTTTGCGGGTCAGAAGGTGACGGTGATCGCCACCAAGAGCGCGATCAGCGTGGCGCTGCTCGAAGTGAAGCAGGAGTTCGAGGCGGCCACCGGTGCTCAGCTCGACATCGTGCGCTTGGCCGGCGTGGAGCACTACCCGACCATCATCTCGGACATGACCAACCACACCGGCAAGTACGACGCGTCGATCGCCGCTGCCTGGTGGGTCGGCGACATGGTGGCTGGCGGGCACCTGCTGTCGTATGAGAAGTTCTACAACGACCCGCGATTTCCGAAGTGGGACATCGACGACGTACTGCCCGGCCCGCGCACCCTGCTGTCCTACGGCGGCAAGAAGTACATGGTCGCCTACGACCACGACGGCCAGGTGCTGTACTACCGTCGCGACTTGCTGAACCACCCGCGGCACCAGGCGGCGTTCAGGCAGAAGTACGGCTACCCGCTGGCGGTGCCGCAGACCTGGGCGCAGTTGCGCGACGCGGTCGAGTACTTCAACGGCCAGGACATGAATGGCGACGGCACGCCGGATCACGGCATCGTGCTGGCGCTGCAGCCGGGCAGCCAGGGCATGTTCAATTACATGACGCTGTCGGCCTCCTTCGTCATCGGCCCCACCAATGCGCGGCTGTACTGGTTCGACCCGCAGACGATGGAGCCGCTGATCAAGAGCCCCGGCCACGTGCGCGCCCTCGAGTTGTTCGTTGAACTGGTGAAGTTCGGCCCGCGCGAGATGCTGACCTGGAACCATGGCCGTKGCTGGGACCATTTCCTGGCGGGCCGCGCGGCGTTTGCGCTCACCTGGGGCGACCTCGGCGCGCTGGCTCAGCAACAGGGCAGCAAGGTCAGGGGCAAGACTGGCGCTGCGCCGGCGCCCGGAACGCACGCGTACTACGACATCGCGCGGGGCAAATGGACCAGCACCGCAGGCGTCAACCAGGTCGGCAACACCAGCGGTGCCTCCTGGGCCGGCGTGATTTCCAAGTATTCGAAGGTGCCCGAGGCCGCGTACTTCCTGCTGGCGCTGCTGGCGGCGAAGGAGAAGTCGCAGGTCTATGCGGCGCGGGGCTGGGACGGCGTCGATCCGGGGCGCAAATCCCAGATGCTGCCGCCTGAAGGCACGGGCAGCCTGGCGCCGTATCTGCGAGCGAACTGGGACCCGGCCGACGTCCGCGACTATCTCAGCGCGTTCGAACGTACCTTCAGCAACAAGCAGCAGATCCCCTACCTGCGAATCCCTGGAACCTACAGCTATGTGCTGGCGCTGGATCTGCGCCTCATGCAGGCGGCGGCCGGTCAATTGAGTCCGGCAGAAGCGCTCGAGGCCGCTGCCGTCGATTTCGAAGAGATCACGATCCGGCTCGGCCGCGAGCGGCAACGAGAGGCGTATCGAACTTCACTGGGCTATTGATCACGGGCATGCGCTGGAATTTCCGGGTAGCGTCACTGGGCATCGGCACCAAGCTGACCGTCGGCGTCGGGGTCCTCGTCGGGCTGACGCTGCTGGTGGTGGCACTCGCCATCCTGGCGGGCCGCAACGCCAGCCGGGACATCGAAATCAGCGAAGGCCTGCGGGCGCCGGCCTCGCGGGCGTCGGCCCAGGCGCAGGAGGCGCTGCTGAGCATGCAGCTGCACCTGCGCGGCTTCCTGGTGCTCTCTGACCGCGAAGACATTGGCCACTACCACGCGGCACGCGGGGCGTTCGAGAGCGCGCTGACATCGCTGGAGGAATTGGCCGACGGCTGGGAGGAGGGCGAGCGCAAGCAGGTGCAGGCCTTGAACGAGCGTTACGCGCGCTGGAAACGCCTGCCGCCACAGCTGTTCGAGCTGCACGAGGACACCTTGCGCAACCGGCCGGCGCTGCGACTGTCGAGCATGGACGTGCAGGCGCAGCGGGTGCGTGTGCTGGCCGAGACCGAGGCCATGATCAAGTTGCAGAATTCGCGCCCTGCCGACGCGGTGAACCGCGAAGTGCTGGCGGAGATGCTCACCTTCCAGAGTTCGTTCGATGTGCTGGCCACCAACGTGATGGCGTTCGGCGCCTCGGGCGAAGGCAACTTCAGGCTGACGTACAGCTCGCAGCTGGTCACCAATGCCGCCTTGTGGGACGGGCTCTACGCCCGTCGCCCCTTGCTCACGGCTGCGCAGCGCGCCCACCTGGACCGCATCGCGGCGGCGCGGGCCGCGCTGACCGAGCTGACCCTGCGCATCCGCACGATCCAGGACAGCGCGCGTGCCTACGAGGACCTCTACCTGTATCGGACCGAGGTCGTGCCGCAGGCGCAAGGGCTTCTCGACCTGCTGCACCAGATCACCGCCGAGCAGCAGGCGCAACTGCAGACCGAGCTGTCGCGGGCCCGGGACAGCCTGGCCCGATCGCGTGCCCAGACGGCTGTCGGTGGCCTGGCTGCGCTGGCATTCGGTGCAGCCTTGGCGTTCCTGCTTCGGCGCAGCATCGTCGGGCCGGTGCAGCGCCTGACCCAGGTGGCGGCACGGATCGCCGCTGGCGACCTCACCGCCCAGGCGCCCGTCGAAGCGCGCGACGAGACCGGCATGCTGGCCACCAGCTTCAATTCGATGACGGCCCGCCTGGCCCACACGATTGCCGACCTCGAAGCCGCGTACAGCGAAGCGCAGCAGGCCAAGAACGTCGCCGAGCTTGCCAACCAGGCCAAGAGCAGCTTCCTGGCCAACATGAGCCATGAAATCCGCACGCCGATGAACGCGATCCTGGGCATGTCCCACCTGGCGCTGCAAAGCGGCCTCAACCCGCAGCAGCACAACTACATCCAGAAGGCGCATGCGGCGGCGGAATCGCTGCTAGTCATCATCAACGACATCCTCGACTTCTCCAAGATCGAGGCCGGCAAGCTCGACATCGAAACGATCCCGTTCAGCCTTGGCGACGTGCTGGACAACCTGAGCAATGTGGTGGGCCTGAAGGCCGACGAGAAGGGCCTGGAGCTGCTGCTGGACTTGCCGCTCGCGGTCCCCCGGGCGCTGGTGGGCGACCCGTCGCGCCTGGGCCAGGTGTTGCTCAACCTGGGAAACAACGCCGTCAAGTTCAGCGACAGTGGCGAGGTCATCGTCGCCGTGAAGATGGTGGAGCGGGACGGCGAATCGGCCCGGCTGCGCTTCACCGTGGGTGATTCCGGCATCGGCATGAGCSCYGARCARCTGCARCGCCTGTTCCAGCCCTTCWCGCAGGCSGAYGCCTCGACSAGCCGGCGCTAYGGCGGCACCGGSCTCGGGCTGGCGATCAGCCGCCACCTGGTGMAMCTGATGGGCGGCGAGCTCACCGTCGAGAGCGAGCTGGGCCGCGGCAGCCGTCTGCACTTCGAGCTGCATTTCGGGTTGCAGCCCGGCGCTGCGGACGCAGCCATGGACACCAGCCTGCGCGGCACGCGTGTGCTGGTCGTCGACGACAACGCCGCCGCGCGCGAGCTGCTCGCGACGATGTGCGGCACGCTGGGCCTGCAGGTCGATACCGCCGCCGGCGGCGAAGAAGCCCTGCACCGGGTGATGCAGGCCGACGCGGGCGACGCACCCTTCCAATTGCTGCTGCTCGACTGGAAGATGCCGGGCATGGACGGCGTGGCCTGCGCGCAGGCGCTGGCCCAGCAGACCGAGCTGCGCCACCCGGCACCCCTGGTCATGCTGGCCACGGCCTTCAGCCGCGAAGAGGTGAGGCAGCGCCTGGCCGAGCACAAGCTGCGGGCCGGCGCGCTGCTGACCAAGCCGGTCACGCCCTCGACCTTGCTGGATGCCTGCGCTGCCGCACTCGGACGCTCGCTTGCCGTCCCCACGCGCAATGCGCGGCGCGAAGAAGCCCAACTCGACCATCGAAAGGCGCTGGCCGGCGCCCATGTGCTGCTGGTGGAGGACAACGCGATCAACCAGGAACTGGCCGTCGACCTGCTCAGCCGCGCCGGTATCGTCGTCAGCGTCGCCGGCAATGGCGAGGAAGCGCTGCGCAAGCTGGCCAGCGAGTGTTTTGATGCGGTGCTCATGGACTGCCAGATGCCCGTCATGGACGGTTATGCAGCGACGCGGGCGTTGCGCCAGCAGCCGGCGCTGCAGGCGCTGCCCGTGATCGCCATGACCGCCAATGCGATGGTCGGCGATCGTGAAGCCGTCATCGCGGCGGGCATGAACGACCACATCGCCAAACCGATCAAGGTCGATGAGATGTTCGCCACCCTCGCGAAATGGGTCAAGCCGAGCGGGTTGGTGGTGGTGGGCAACGACAGCAGCGCCGACGCATTGCAGGCGCTGAACGGCATCGACACGCATTGCGGTTTGGCCAATGTCGGCGGCAACGGCGTCCTGTACCGCCGTGTGCTGAGCATGTTCCGCGACCGCGAGGCCGATTTCGCGCAGCGTTTCAACGCCGCACGCCGTGCAGGCGATGCCGACGCCGCCATGCGTGCCGCGCACGACCTCAAGGGCCTGTCCGGAACGCTCGGCATGCATGCGGTGCAGGCCGCTGCCGCTGCGTTGGAGCGGGGGTGCCTGCATGGCGCGCGCGACGCCGAGGTGGACGCCATGGTGCACGACGTGGCGAGCCACCTCGGCAAGGTCGTCGACGAGCTCCGGGCCGTCGAGAGCGAGACCGCGCAGGCCGCGTGATCGTCATTGCCAGGCTGCGGYGACGCCTTCAGTGAATCCGGCCACCGATGGCCCACGTAGGACAAGCAAGCGAATGTCATACGCGGGCAATGCTGGTGCCCGAAGATGCGTCGCCTGGCCTGCGCCCGCCTCGGTCCCTTCGTCATCACGCCCGTGCCACCCACCCTGTCATCACTGCTCCATCGAACGCGTGCTGCCGTCCTGGTGCTGCTGCTCGTCGTGTTGCCGCTCCAGGGTATGGTGCAACTCGTTGCGGGCCTCCAAGGTCACAGGCATGTGCATATCGGCACGGCGACTCGGCATGACGCCGTGCTGGCGGGCCTGACCCAGCCACTGCGCGCCCTGCTGGACCATCTGCACGCCGCACAGGACCCGCGGCTGCAGGGCTCCAAGCGCTCTCAGGTGCTGAGCAAGGGGCATGGCGCGGAAATGCACGAGCATGGGGGTGTCTTTCACAATCACTCCCAGCACGACGCCGACGTGCTCGAGGTCGGCGATCCGGCTGACGACACCGCCCAGGTCGGTGTGACGGCCTTCCTCGCCTGGCTGCCGGCCGGCTTGACCTTGCCGGTGGGCGAGGGCGGCGATCACCCTGCCGCGACCTACCTCGATTGGCGCGACCGTGTCGTCGCGCCGCCGTTGACCCCTCCTCGCGGCTGATCGACAGGCGCCTTCGCGTGCCATGGCGCTTGCTGCGCCAATCCGATCCCCTGACTTCCGCCCGTCCTGACCGGACCCAGCGGTGCCTGCGCGCGCAGGCTTGCCGAGAGCTCCCATGTCCAAACATTGCCGCTTCCAGCCGACGCTGCTGGCCGCCGCCTGCCTGCTCGCCGCCTCCGCAGCCCGGGCCGAACCCTCAGCCGTGCTTGAAAAGGTCGAGATCACCGGCCGCCATTACGACAACGCCATCGGCAGCACCGATGCCGCGTCGCAGGGCACCATCCGCGCCGAGCTGCTGAAGAGCCGCCCCGCGCTGCGACCGGGCGAGGTGCTGGAGTTCGTGCCCGGCCTCATCGTCACGCAGCACTCGGGCGACGGCAAGGCCAACCAGTACTTCCTGCGCGGCTTCAACCTTGACCATGGCACCGACTTCGCCACCACCGTCAACGGCCTGCCGGTCAACATGCCGTCCCACGGCCACGGCCAGGGCTATTCGGACCTGAACTTCCTGATTCCCGAACTGGTGGACCGCATCGAGTACCGCAAGGGCCCGTACTTTGCGAAGAACGGCGACTTCGCCGCCGCCGGCTCGGCCGACATCGCCTACCGCAACACGCTGGACGAAAGCTTCGCCGCATTGACGCTGGGCCAGCGCCAGTTCCAGCGCTTTGTCGGCGCCGGCTTTACGCACCTGGGCGACATGCATCTGCTGGGCGCCATCGAGGTGCAGCACAACGACGGGCCGTGGCAGTTGCCCGAACACCTGCGCAAGACAAACGGTGTGCTGATTCTTTCGGGTGGCACGCGCGCCGAGGGCTGGAGCACGAGCCTGATGACCTATGACGCCCGGTGGACCTCGACCGACCAGGTGCCCGAGCGTCTCATCACAGCCGGCAGCTTCAACGGCCAGCCCTTCGGCCGCTTCGATGCCATCGACAAGAGCGACGGCGGCGAGACGCGCCGCAGCAGCCTGTCCGGTGAATGGCATCGCAATACCGGCACAGAGGCCACCAACGTCGCGGCCTATGCGATGAACTACCGGCTCAAGCTCTTCTCCAACTTCACCTACGCGCTGGAGCGCCCCGATGACGGCGACCAGTTCCTGCAGCAGGACAAGCGCAGCGTCTACGGCGTGAACGCCAGCCACGCCGTCGACCACCGCCTGGGCGACCTGCCGGCCCGCAGCGAGATCGGCCTGCAGCTGCGCCATGACCGCATCCGCGTCGGCCTTTACGACACCGTGGAGCGCCGCATCACCGCAACGACGCGCGACGACGAGGTGCGCGAGACCGAGCTTGGCGTCTACGGCCAGACCTCGGTCGAGCTGACGCCCTGGCTGCGCGGCGTCGTCGGCCTGCGCGCGGACGAGGCGCGCTTCAAGGTGCATAGCTACAGCAACGCCGCCAACTCCGGCAGCGCCTCGGCCCACCTGCTGTCGCCCAAGTTCTCGCTGATCGCCGGGCCGTGGGCCAAGACGGAGTTCTTCTTCAACGCGGGCCGCGGCTTTCACAGCAATGACGCGCGTGGCACGACGGCCACCACCAACCCCAAGACCGGCGACGCGGTCGACAAGGTGCCGGGTCTTGTCGCGGCGCGCGGCCTGGAGCTGGGTGCACGGACCGAATGGGTGCCGGGCTTGCAGAGTTCGGTCGCGATCTGGAAGCTGGACTTCGACTCCGAACTCGTCTATGTGGGCGACGCGGGCGCGACCGAGGCCACCCGGCCCAGCAAACGTCATGGGCTTGAGTGGAACAACCGCTATGTCCCTGTGCCCTGGTTGCTCATCGACGCCGACCTGGCCTGGACGCGTGCCCGTTTTGCCGATTTCGACCCCGCGGGCAACCGCATTCCCAATGCCGTCGACAAGGTCGGATCGATCGCCGTCACGCTGCGCGACCTTGGTCCCTGGTCGGCCAGCCTGCAGTGGCGTTACCTCGGCTCGGGCTCGCTGGTCGAGGACAACAGCGTGCGCTCTCGATCGTCACTGACGACCAACCTGCGACTCAGCCGCAAGCTGTGGGAGAAGGCCGAGCTGACGGTGGACGTGTTCAACCTGATGGACCGCAAGCTCAACGACATCGAGTACTTCTACGAGTCGCAACTGCCCGGCGAGGCGGCGGCCGTGGCCGACCGTCACGTCCACCCGGCCGAGCCGCGCACGGTGCGGGTGACGCTGAAGATGGGGTTCTGAAGAGACGACGCTTTTGCACGCGGCCCGGCCCGGGCAATGCACTGGAGTCATGCGCCTTCTGAAAGCACGAATGCCGGATCGGTATTCATGCTGGCCCGTTTCTCGCATCTACTCGCGCTGGTTTCTTTACAACCAGAGGAGAACCCTGCATGCAACCCATGACCTTCGGCCTGCGCGCCGCCTGCGCCGCGCTGCTGGCGGCCAGCGCCTTCGCCGGCTTGCCGGCGCTGGCCCAGACCGCCAAACCCACCGTGGTGATCGTCGCCACCGGCGGCACCATCGCCGGTGCTGGCGCCTCGGCGTTGAACAGCGCCACCTACCAGGCCGCCAAGGTGCCGGTGGACAAGCTGATCGCCGGTGTGCCCGAACTGGCCAGCGTGGCCAACGTGCGCGGCGAGCAAGCCTTCCAGATCGCCTCCGAGAGCTTCACCAACGACAAGCTGGTGACGCTGGGCAAGCGCGTTTCCGCGCTGCTGAAGGACCCGGAAGTGGGCGGTGTGGTCGTCACCCACGGCACCGACACGCTGGAAGAGACCGCCTTCTTCCTGAACCTGGTGATCAAGAGCGACAAGCCSATCGTSGTGGTCGGCTCGATGCGGCCGGGCASCGCGATGTCSGCCGACGGCAYSCTGAACCTGTACAACGCGGTGGTGGTGGCGGCTTCGCCCAGCGCCAAGGGCAAGGGCGTGCTGATCACCATGGCCGACGACATCCTGTCCGGCCGTGACGCAGCCAAGCGCGTGAACATCAAGACCAGCGCCTTTGGCAGCCAATGGGGTTCGCTGGGCATGGTGGTCGAGGGCAAGACCTTCTGGTTCCGCAGCCTGGCCAAGCGCCACACCGTCAACTCCGAGTTCGACATCGACACCATCGACGCGCTGCCGGACGTGTCCATCGTCTACGGCTCGGGCAGCATGAACATGGCGCTGTACGACGCGGCGGCCACGCCGGGCGTCAAGGCCATCATCAACGCCGGCACGGGCAATGGCTCGGTGCCCAACTACGCGGTGGACAAGCTCAAGTCCATCCGCGACAAGGGCGTGCTGGTCATCCGCTCCAGCCGCGTGGCTGACGGCATCGTGCTGCGCAACGCCGAGCAGCCCGACGACAAGTACGACTGGGTGGTGGCCCACGACCTGAACCCCCAGAAGGCCAAGATCCTGGCCGCCGTGGCCCTCACCAAGCCGCAGACCACCGCTGAGCTGCAGCGGATCTTCTGGGAATATTGATCTAGCGGAGCGTGCCGAGAGCTTCGCGGCTGACGGCACCGTTGTGGCGTGCCTGCCGGTGCCGCGCCAAGCTACCCAAGCGATCCGACGCCTGGGGTGTCACCAGGGCGGTGACTCACTGAGCGCGTCYTCAGGCACTTTCGCCGGCAGAGAGGCGATGGCGGGCGCGGGCGCTGAGGCGGGCGCACCGGCCGCGGCGAAGTCGTGCTCGCCGCCCAGGCCTTCGATCAGCGCCGGGATCAGCCGGCCCAGTTCCCCTGTGGCCAGGGCCGCGTCGGCATCGAAGGCTTCGTCGCCGCTGGCCTCGGGCCGGCCTTCAAAGGCCAGGTCCAGGAAGCTGATCTTCTTGATCGCGAAGCCCTCGGTCAGCGTGAAGGCGACGCGGTCGTTCCAGCTCAGGGCCAGGCGGGTCGGCATCTTGCCGCTGGTCAGGTGGGCGCGGACCTCGTCAATGTCCAGCGGGTGGCGGGCATAGCGCACGACGGGCTTCTCGTCGTCGCTGCCTTTGAGCTCGCACTCGCGCTCGATCTGGAATCCCTCGGGCGTCACACCGTCCAGCAGCCAGGCGGCCATGCAGGCGGCGGGGCTCTCGGCCGTTTGCACGAGCTGCAGCGACAGGCCGTCGGCGGCCTGGATCAACAGCGTGACGACCTCATCGGCGCGGCTGGCGGAGCCGGCATCGACGAACAGCAGGCGCTGCTCCGGCGCGATCCAGACGCGCGTGGCCGAGGTCTTGGTGAAGGCGCGCGGCAGCAGTTCGTGCGTGGCCTGCTCCTTCATGTCCTTCTTGGCCTTCTTGCCGGGTTTGCGGCCGGTCTGGGCCTCGATCTGCTCGGCGAGCTCGTCGATGCGCTCCTGCACGACGGAGGAGGGCAGCAGGCGCTGCTCGCGCTTGAGCTTGAGCAGCCAGTGGCCGTCGATGACTTCGACCAGGGGTGCGTGCTCGACGTCCCGCGGCGGGGCCCAGCCGACGGCCAGGGGCTGCGTCGGGGCGCAGGACAGGAAGGGTTCCTTGGCCAGCTTGTCGGCCAGCTGGGTGGCGTCGGGCTGCCAGCCCTCGCCGATGCGGTAGACGATGAGGTTCTTGAACATGGGCTCGATACAAACAAGAAGCCCGCCAGCGGCGGGCTTCGCAAATAGGCAGCGATCAGGCCGCGATTGTCTCAGGTCGCGCGGCGGCGCCGGCGAGGGGTGGGTCAGGCCAGGTGCGGTTCGTCCATGACCTGGCGCAGCAGCTTCTCGAACACCTCGACCGATTGGCCGCCCTGGATCAGGTGGCGCTGGTTGACGATGACGGCCGGCACGGCATGGATGCCCTGGGCATGCACTTCGGCCTCGGCGGCAGCCACCTCTTCGGCGTAGCGCTTGCCCGCCAACAGCTCGCGCGCCTCGGCCTCGGGCAGGCCGGCGGCGGTGGCCAGGCTCAGCAGCACTTCATGATTGGATACATCACGGCCATCGGTGAAATAGGCCTTCAGCATCGCCACCTTCAGCGTGCGCTGCACGGCGCCGCCAAAGGCTTCGTCCGCCCAGTGCAGCAGGCGGTGGGCGTCGCGCGTGTTGTAGATGCGGCCGCGCGCCTCCATGCGGAACTCGAAGCCCAGCGCCGCACCGCGCTCACGGATCGCCTGTCGCGTGCCGGCCAGCGCCGCGGGGCTGGCACCGTATTTTTCGGCCAGATGCTCCTCGATGTCCTGGCCTTCGGGCTTCATGCCAGGGTTGAGCTCGAAGGGGTGGAAGTGCAGGTCCAGTTCCAGCCCGGGGATGCGGGCCGCCGCCGCTTCCAGCGAATACAGGCCGATGGCACACCAAGGGCAGACGATGTCGGAAATGAAGTCGATACGCATGGGTGGCATTTTCGCGGGCATCGAGATGCCCCTCAGGTTTGCAGGCTTGACCGAGGTGTGACCGGCTTTTGCGCTAGCGTTGCCGGGTTTGCATCCTGGAACGCCTGCATGACCGATCTGACAACGACCGACTACATCCCGCCCCAGGTCTGGACCTGGGACAAGGCCAGCGGCGGCCAGTTCGCCAGCATCAATCGCCCCATCGCCGGCGCCACCCATGACAAGGCGCGGCCCGTTGGCCGCCATCCGCTGCAGCTGTATTCCCTGGGCACGCCCAATGGCGTCAAGGTCACCGTGATGCTGGAGGAACTGCTGGCGCTGGGCCACACTGGCGCCGAGTACGACGCCTGGCTGGTGCGCATCAACGAGGGCGAACAGTTCGGTAGCGGCTTTGTCGAGGCCAATCCCAATTCCAAGATTCCGGCCCTGGTGGACCACAGCGGGCCAGAACCGGTGCGGGTGTTCGAGTCGGGCGCCATCCTTGTCTACCTTTCCGAAAAGTTCGGTGGCGCCTTCTTGCCCGAAGGTGGCGCGGCGCGCGCCGAGGCGCTGAGCTGGCTGTTCTGGCAGATGGGCAGCGCGCCCTTCCTGGGCGGCGGCTTCGGGCACTTCTACGCCTATGCGCCCACCAAGCAGGAGTACCCCATCGACCGCTATGCCATGGAGGTCAAGCGCCAGCTCGATGTGCTGAACCGCCGGCTGGCTGAAGCGCCGTATCTGGCGGGCGAGGCCTACAGCATCGCCGACATGGCCATCTGGCCCTGGTATGGCGCGCTCGCCAAGGGGCAGCTCTACGGCGCGGGTGAGTTCCTGTCGGTGCACGAGTACAGCCATGTCATCCGCTGGGCTGACGAGGTCGCCCAGCGCCCGGCCGTCAAGCGCGGCCGCAAGGTCAACCGCACCTGGGGCGAACCCAACAGCCAGCTGCACGAGCGCCACGAGGCCAGCGACTTCGATACCAAGACGCAAGACAAGCTGGCGGCACCATGATCACCCTCTACGACTGCGCCACCGCGCCCAGCCCGCGCCGCGCGCGCATCCTGTTGGCCGAGAAGGGGGCGCCGCACGAAACGGTGCAGGTCGACCTGCGCAATGGCGAGCAGATGGGCGAGGCGTTCCGGCGCATCAACCCGCAGTGCACGGTGCCGGCGCTGGTGACGGAGGAGGGCGCCGTGCTGACTGACAACGCCGCGATTGCGGCCTACATCGAGGCGCGTTTCCCCGAGCCGCCGCTGCTCGGCCGCAGCCCGCTCGACAAGGCCGAGATCGCGGGCTGGCAGTGGCGCGTCGAGTTCGAGGGCCTGCTGGCGATTGCCGAGGCATTCCGCAACAGCAGCCCGGCCATGGCCAACCGCGCGCTGGCGGGGCCAGTGGACTACGCGCAGATCCCGGCGCTGGCCGAGCGCGGGCTGGCTCGGGTGCAGGCCTTCTTCGCAATGCTGGATGCGCATCTGGCGGAGCGCGACTTCATCGCCGCTGGCCAGTTCAGCATTGCCGACATCACGGCCGTTGTGGCGGTGGACTTTGCGCGGGTCGTGAAGGTCAGGCCCGGTGACGAGCATCCCCATCTGCGGCGCTGGCGAGCGGCGATGGAGATGAGAGGCACGATGGCGTAGGCCATCGATCACCGTCAGACATTGAAAGGCAGCACCATGGGAGCGGACGCATTCATCGCCTTCTACGGCATCAAGTTCGGGCTTGACCCTGATGACGAGGAGGGGCTTGACGCCTGCGATACGGGCAGCGATGTCCGTTGCCAGAAGGCGAGGTCGGTCGGGCTGGAAACCTACACGGGACGCATGACAGACGGTGAAGACTACTTCCTGTACATCGGCACAAGGCTGGCCTCACTGGGCATCGAGCATGATCAGTACGTGACGCAATCCGTCGAGCAGCTCTCTTCTCTCGCCGCTAACGTCAAGGCCAAGCTGAGGGCGGCGGACTTTCCACAGTCGCCCGAGCTTCACTTCCAGTTCATCGGTCAGTACTAGCCACGCGGGGGGGGGTACCATCCGTCAGTCCGCATTGCGGCAACTGATGGGGTCGTGCATGTCAACTGGACCGCAACGCATCGAAGCGGTCCTGGCACGTCAGCTCGCAGAGGGCGCCAGTGCGGCGGTGATTGCCGACGCATCCTGTGAGGTCTGGCGCCGGATCGACGCCGCCTTGTCACCCATCGTCGGGCGCCATGGCGTCGCAGCGCTGCTCAAGCGCAGCCTGCACCTCACGCGAACCGCTCATCCTGCGCTGGCCGTCGCTGCAAATGCGGATGCCCGCCCCGGCGATTTCCGTGCATTGCGCGCGGTCCTGGCGGGTCAGGCCAGCGCCGAAGCCGCCGCGCTGAATGCCGCGTTGCTGGGTACCTTCTACGACCTCCTGTCCAGCCTGATCGGCGCCACGCTCACGGAGCGGCTGCTGGATCCCGTATGGGCACCCCCTTCCACCGACGCGCCCGCACAGGACTCCCAGACATGATCACCGCCAAAGCAACCATCAACCGCCTGGCCACGGGCGTGCAGGGCTTGGACCAGGTGCTGGGCGGTGGCCTGCCGGAGTTCTCCTTCAACATCATTGCCGGCCCGCCGGGCTGCGGGAAGACAACGTTGGCGCACCAGATGATGTTCGCGCTGGCCACGCCCGAACGACCGGCGCTGTACTTCACCGTGCTTGGCGAACCGCCGCTGAAGATGCTGCGCTACATGCAGCAGTTCGAGTTTTTCGACAGCGACGAGGTCAACCGTTCGATCTACTTCATCAACCTGGCCGACGACACCGCCGCCGGGGATCTGGACAAGGTGCTCGAAAAGATCGTTGCTGCTGTCGAGCAGCATCGCCCCGGCCTGGTCTTCGTCGACTCCTTCCGATCGGTCATGCTGGCCAGCCAGGGCAACGGCAACAGCTACATCACCTTGCAGCATTTCGTCCAACAGCTCGGCATGTTGATGACCAGCTGGCAGGCAACCACCTTCCTGATCGGCGAGTACTTCACCGACGCCGATCCGAACCCGGTCTTCACCGTCGCCGATGGTCTGATCTGGCTGCGCCAGAGCACCAAGCGCAACTCTGTCGTGCGCAATATGGAAGTCATGAAGTTGCGTGGTCAGGCGACTTCGCCCGGCCTGCACACCTTCCGCATCGGTTCTGACGGCATCACCGTCTTTCCGCCCGTGCTGCAGTCGTTTCCGCCCGTCAATGCGGGCGCTGAAACAGGCGGGCGGCTCAGCATCGGCGTGCCCGACCTTGACGCCTTGATGGGCGGCGGCCTGCCACGCGGCTACTCACTGCTGGTGGCGGGGCCCTCGGGTTCGGGCAAGACCATCCTGGCCTCGGCCTTTCTTGCAGAAGGCGCACGGCGCGGCGAGACGGGCGTCATCGCCTCCTTCGAGCAGGGCTCAAGTCTCTCGCGCACGCCGGCGGTGGCCGAGCTGGTCGGGAGCGGCCGCGTCGGGCTTGTGGACACGCAGGCGGCCGGCATGTCGGTCGACGAACTGTCGATTTTGCTGATCGCGGAGATCCAACGCCTGGGCGCGAGCCGCGTGGTCATCGATTCGCTGTCGGGCTTCGAGCTGGCGCTCGCGCCAACCTTCCGCGAGGATTTCCGCGAGTCGCTCGCGCGCATGGTCACCGCACTGGCCAGCACCGGCGCCACGCTGTTGATGACGTCGGAGCTGGAAGACCGCTATGACGACCTGCGCTTCAGTCCCTATGGCACGGCCTTCCTGACCGACGCCATCATCGTGCAGCGGTATATCGAGGTGGACAGCCGCCTGCAACGCGTGCTGGCCGTCGTCAAGGTCCGCGCCAGCGCGCACTCCAACGAGCTGCGCCTGTTCCACGTCAACGACGAGGGCATCCAGATCGGCGCAATGCTGGAGGGCTATGAAGGCCAGCTGGCCGGCCGGCCAACCCGCCGGGCAGGGGCTCCGGCGCCTCCTGCGTCATTTCGAGCACCGAAGCCGCCGTGAGCGACGACGCCCATCCGCCGCGGGCGCCACCTGCCCAAGCACAGCAGCCTGACGAAGACGTCGGTGCCATCCGTGCGGAGCTCCTGCGCCTGCGGCAAGACCTGGAACAGGTGCAGCAGCAGTTCAGCGCCACGCAGGCCGCGCAACTGCGGGACGCGAACGAGCAACTCGTGCTGGCGGTGATGCAAGCCGAGGCGATTGCCGAGGCGGCGACGGACAAGTTGATGGCGATGACGCGCATCACCCAGCGCGATGCCCTGACCGACACGCCCAATCGCGCGCTGATGCTGGACCGGCTGCAGACGGCGTTGTCGATGGCCAAGCGCCGGCACACACGCAGTGCGGTGCTGTTTGTCGACATCGATCGTTTCAAGCACATCAACGACAACTTCGGCCATCTGATCGGCGACGAGGCGCTCAAGCTGGTCGCCCTGAATCTTGGGATGGCCGTGCGCGATTCGGACACCGTCAGTCGCCACAGCGGTGACGAGTTCCTGGTGCTCCTCGCCGAGATCTCGAAAGCCGGTGACGCCGCCCAGATCGCGCTGAAGATGCTGCACGGGATTGCTGCCATCCGCATCGACAGCCTGCCCGCGTTCAGGGTCAGTGCCAGCGTCGGCATCGCGATCTACCCCGATGACGGTCGTACGGCCATGCAGCTGATCGACAAGGCCGATTCGGCCATGTACCGCGCCAAGAAGATGGGCGGTGCCATGTTCCAGTTCCACGGCGCGGAGGACGTGCCTGACAGCGGGCACTTGCCGGACTTCGGCGACACGCACGGTCTGGGGACGCAGCCTGTGCCGCTGGATGCAACGCCCAGCCCGGATCCCCACCGTCATGCTTTGCGTGACGCCAACGAGCAATTGCTTCTGTCAGCGCTCGCATCCAGGGTATCGGCGGAGCGGGCCACGGGCGCGCATCAGCAGCACGTCATCCATTTGGCGATGGTCGCGCACGAATTGCGCAGCCCACTCGCACCACTGAGCAATGCCGCGGAATTGCTGAGCCGATCCCGCGGTGATGAAAGCCGGCATGCGTGGCTGCAGGAGGTCATCAAGCGGCAGGTCGCGCACATGACCCGCATCGTCAACGACTTGCTGGATGGGTCTCGCGCCGAGACGGGCAAGTTCCATCTGGTTTGCGGCAATGTTGACTTGGTGGAGATCCTTGGCGAGGTGGCCCAGGCCTGCCAACCGGCGATGGACGAGAAGCATCAGCGCCTGCGCGTTTCTCTTCCACAAGGCCCGCTGAACGTGCATGGCGATCCCGTGCGGCTCGAGCAAGTTTTTCGGAATCTG
Source organism: Roseateles sp. P5_D6 (assembly GCF_054049415.1). Classification (NCBI taxonomy): domain Bacteria; kingdom Pseudomonadati; phylum Pseudomonadota; class Betaproteobacteria; order Burkholderiales; family Sphaerotilaceae; genus Roseateles; species Roseateles sp. P5_D6. The sequence continues at coordinate 93,023 of NZ_JBFUMK010000022.1, forward strand.
CTCGACAACGCGGTCAAGTACACGCGTGACCGGGGCCACATCGCCCTCACGGCTGCCGTGATCGATCGCGTGATCTCGGTCACCGTGTCGGACAACGGCATCGGCATCGTGGCCGAGGCGCTGCCGCATGTATTCGACTTGTTCGTGCAAAACGAGCATGCGATGGCCATGCACCACGGCGGCCTAGGTATTGGCCTGGCGGTGGTGCGCGAGCTCGTAGAGGCCCATGGCGGCACAGTGGTGGCCGTCAGCGCGGGCCATGACAAGGGCAGCGAGTTCATCGTCAAGCTGCCCCTGGCCGCGCTTGCCACGCCTTGAGTGGGGACGCAAGGCCGGCATACAGCAGGCGGCCTCGATGGCGGAGCTGCCCGCAGCGTTCAGGCGAGTTTGCGGTCGCTGGGCCGCGCCAGGTAGAACCACTCGGTTCCCGGCGCGGACTTGGTGTTCGGGAACACGATGCGCCCCTCGCTCGGTGCCAGCACGGCCTCGCCGCTGGCGCGGGTGCCGATGCGCTGGCCCTTCGCGATGGCGTCGAAGCTGGCCCAGCCCTGCTCGAACTGGTCGCCCTCGGCCTCGCGGTCGATGACGTCGTAGAGCTGCAGCAGCTCAGGCGCCTGAGTGGGGCGGTGTGGCTCGACGGCGCTTGCGTCCAGCATGCCCAGGAACACCAGTGAGCGCAGGATGGCCATGCGCGCGACCTCGGGGCCGTTCGGGTCCAGATGCTGGCCGCATTCCAGCGTGATGGCCCAGCCGCCGGTGGAGCGCATGTATTCGGTGGTGCCGACGCCGTAGTGCGGGTCGGAGATCAGCGAGGCGCGGCGTGAGCCGTCGTGCTCGCGCTGCTGGCGGCGCTGCAGGCCCAGGGCATAGGTCGACAGCCAACCCTCGACGATGCGGCCCACGCCCAGGCGCGCGGCCAGCGCCGATTCGGTCGCCTCCTGAGAGAAGGGCTCCAGCTCGCCGCTGTTGTTGCGCGGGCCGATCATCGCGAAGGCCGGGCCCTGGCCCTGGAAGCTGTGCAGATCCAGGATGCCGTCGTGCTGTGCGATCAAGGCACAGAGCTGGCGGGCGATGCGGTCCTCGAAATCGTGCGCGATGACCGGCGGGCGCAGGTTGCGGTTGAGGTTGCGGTCGCCTTCGCGGCGGTTCAGCTGGTGGGCCAGCGGGTTGACGATGGGCACCAGGGTCAGCGTGCCGCGCAGCAGTGTCAGCTCGCCGGCATCGAGCTGGCGAATGATCTCGGCCATGGCTTTGGTGCCATGGATTTCGTTGCCATGCACAGCGCCGGTGACGAGGAAACGCGGGCCAGGTTGCAGGCCGGCGAACTGGTGGACACGGATGTGGGTGGGCTGGTTCATGACTGGAGCAGGGCGGAAGACAGGGCCTTGTCGGCGGAGAAGACGCGGCGCGGCAGTTCGGCGGCGGGCTGGCCGGCGCGGTAGGCAACGAGGCGATAGAGGGTGGCGAAAGCGAAGTCGGGCGGCTCCTCGCCGGCGCCCAGCACCAACTCGCCACCGCGGCGCACGGCGTCGGCCAGGAAGGCGGGCAGGCGCAGGTGATACGGGTTGCGCTCGATCTCGCCGGTGTGGCGCTCCAGCGCGGCGATGAGGCGGGCGGTGTCGGCGATATTGGTCTGCACCAGCGCATTGGGTGCCGACTGCGTGGACCAGAACTCGGTGTGGGCCAGCACCGCGTCCAGGCGTGCGGCGGCCAGCGCTTCGGCGACGAGACGGTAGACGCCGCGGTGGCTGGGGTTGTCGTCCAGCGCATGCGGTGCCAGCACAAGGGCCGGGCGATGCCGGGCCAGCAGCGCGGCGATGGTGTCGACATGGGCCCGCCACAGCTGCGGCTCGCGTTCGGCCGTGTCGGCGCGCACGTCCGACAGGCCGCCCTCGCCAACGCGGATGCAGTCGAAGCCGAGCACGCCGCAGGCGTCCTGCAACTCGGTCCAGCGCGACTCGCGGCGCTCGGGATTGCTGCCCAGAGTCACGGCGACATTGCCGACCCGCCAGCCGGCCTCCTGCTGAAGCCGCAACGGCAGGGCGCCGACGATGCATTCATCGTCGGGGTGGGGCGCGAAGATCAGGCAATGGCCGGGGCTTGGCTCGCGGCCGGGTGCGGTCACGCGGTCGGGCGGGTTGCCCAACAGCTCGGCAAAGCGGGAAAGGTGCTCACGCCAGCGCGCGAGATCGGCATCCAGGGACATGCCGGCATCCTACAGAGAGTAGGAGCCAGCGAGGCCGTGAGCGTGGCCCGCGTTGGGTCTGGCGTGGGGGCAGGCAAGGCGCGAGGAGGCCGCGGGCTCGCGCCCACAACGACGAGCAACGCCGCATGCGCCCACGCCAGACCCAACCCGGAGGGCCGGGGCGATTTGCGGCACCCGGCGGCGTTGCCGGCTCCTTGCGTGGCGCCCGCCACGCGGCGTCACCTGCGCCTTGCCGGCCACCGCAACTCGCCCCGGCGCGGGCCGCGCTCACGGCCTCGCTGGCTCCTTGGCCGGCCATGTCGCCAGCAGCACACCCAATAAGGCCAGGCCATAGGCCAGGGCCTGAAGGGCGGAGATGGATTCACCGAGAGCCAGGCCGATCAGCGCCGTGCTGATCGGCAGAAAGACCATGAAGACCCCCGCCTTGGCCGCCGGCAACCCTTTCAGGCCAGCCATCCACAGCCAGACGGTGATGACGCTGGCCGTGGCGGCGTAGTAGCCCAGCAGCGCCCAGTCCAGCACGCGCGGCGCGCCGAAATCGAAGCTCAGGGCCTGCCAGATGGCCAGTGGCGCGACGAGCACCAGGCCCCAGAGGTTGATCAGGGCGCTGATGCGCTTCGGGCCCAGGCCGGCGGTCAGCTTCTTGCCGATGACGACATAGCAGCCCTCGCAGAACACGGCCGCGAGCAGCAGCAGCGCGCCCACCGGCGTCGTCTCAGCGCCGCCACCCTGTTTGCCGCTGGCCACCAGCGCAATGCCGCCGACCGCGCAGGCGATGCCGGCCAGCACGCGGCCGCCCAAGCGCTCGCGCAGGAAGGCCCAGCTCAGCAGCGCGACGGCCGCCGGGATGCCGGCCATGATGACGCCAGCGACCACGGCCGAACTCTGCCGCAGGCCAAACAGCATGCAGATGGAGAACAGGAAGTTGCCGAGGAAGGATTCGAGGAAGAGCAGCCAGCGCGAACGCGCATCCAGCGGCGCTTCGTGGGCGGGCTTCTTCAGCCAGGGCAGCATCAGCACGGCCGCGAAGCCGAAGCGCAGGCCGGCGAGCAGGAAGATGGGAAAGGCCGCCACCAGTAGCTTGGACAGGCCGACATAGCTGCCGACCAGGCTGGTGCTAGCTGCCAGCAGCGCGTAGGCGCGCCAGGGGACGGGATGCATTTGCTATTGGCTTTCGGGCCGAGCGCCGGGCCGCTCCCTAGCCGGCCCGCTTTGGCGATGTGCTTGCGGCTCAATGCCGCAAGCATCGCCGTCCCCGCGGGGGACCGACCAGGCCTGCCGGCGTTCAGCCGGCGCAAGACTGGGCGAGGGGCTCATTCAACCGTGAAGGCCAGGAACTGCGTGAACTGCGCGGGATTGAAGTTGTTGTCGGACACCAGGATCAGCGTGCGCTTGCCTTCCAGCATCGGACCGAACGTGATGCCTTCGATGTTGTCCAGGGCCAGCACGCTGCCGTCGTCGTTCTTCAGCGACGACAGGTCCAGCAGCATGGTGCGCTTGACGGGCACGACCTCGTGGCTCTTGATGCTGGACCAACCCGAGACATCGGTCGCGCCGCGCGTGTCGATCAGGTAGAGCTTGATGGTGTTGCTGGTGGGCTGCTTGGTCAGCGCCGCGATGCCCGGCGTCACGGCGCCGACGGCGAAGGCGCGCTCGATGACGATGAACTCATGGGCCGACAGGGCCAGCATGTCGGGCACGCCGTTGGTGGCGAAATCGCCCTGGCGCGCCGGCGGGAAGGGCACCGGGCCGACGTCGTAGATGTATTCGGCGCCGGCCTTGCCGCTGTCCAGGTCGAAGGACAGCATGCGCGCGCGGCTGCCGCGGCCCACGGCCGTGGGCAGGCTGTCCTGGGCCAGGCCGTTCTCGCTCATCGTCCACAGCGTCTTGCCGTCGGGCGTGATGGCGATACTCTCGAAGGCGAGGTTGTTGTAGACGCCCACGTCGCCGGGCGTGATGCCGCCGGCGCTGCCCAGCGGGTTGTAGTAGCCCGGTACCGGGAATTCGCCGGCCGGCTTGCCGTCGGGGCTCATGCGGCGCACGGTCGGGTTCTGCAAGGAGCTGGAGACGCGCTGGCCCTCGTTGGCCCAGTAGATGAGGTTGCGCTTGGCGTCCAGGCGCAGGCTCTCGGGGTCGACCTGGTTGCGGCCAAAGGGCTGGCCGTCGAGGTCGAGAATGGTGGTCATGCTGACCCAGGCCACGCCGGCCTCACCGGGGTTGGCGCTGCGGCGGAACTTGGACAGGTCCAGGCTCAGCTCGTAGTAGCGCGCCGGCGCGCGGTCGCTGCGGTCATCGCAGATGGCCAGGTAGCGGCCGGTGGCGGGCACATAGTCGATGCTGGACAGGCCACCGACCGGCACCCCGCGGAAGCTCGCACTCGTCGGCACGATCTGCTGGCCGATGTAGTTCAGGGTCTGTGCGTGGGCGGACCCTGCAAGCAGCAGGGCGAGTAGCCATTTCATTGGGAAAACTCCAGGGCGGGGCCGCGGCGCCGGTACTGCCGCCACGGGGCGCGGATTATGCGGCGCGACGCAGGGCGCCTCTGAGCGTGTCGACGATGCGTTCGATGTGGCCACTCTCGATGATGAGCGGCGGCGACAGCGCCACGGTGTCACCGGTCGTGCGGATCAGCAGGCCCTTGTCCCAGCAGTCCAGGAAGACGTTGAAGGCGCGCTTGGCCGGCTGGCCGTCCAGCGGCTTCAACTCGATGCCGCCGACCAGGCCGATATTGCGCACGTCGATGACATTGGGCTCCTCGCGTAGCGAGTGCAGCGCCTTGGCGAACTCGCCTTCCATGCGCGCGGCGCGGGTCAGCAGGTCGTCGTCGGCGTAGGTGTCCAGCGTGGCGATGCCGGCGGCGCAGGCCAGCGGGTGGGCCGAGTAGGTGTAGCCGTGGAAGAACTCGATCAGGTGCTCGGGCCCGGTCATGAAGGCATCGTGGATCTTCTGCTGCGCGAACACCGCGCCCATGGGCACGCAGCCGTTGGTGATGCCCTTGGCCACCGTCATCAGGTCGGGCGTGACGCCAAAGGTCTGGGCAGCAAACGGCTTGCCGGTGCGGCCGAAGCCGGTGATGACCTCGTCGAAGATCAGCAGGATGCCGTGCTTGTCGCAGATCTCGCGCAGGCGCTGCAGATAGCCCTGGGGCGGCAGCAGCACACCGGTGGAGCCAGCCACCGGCTCGACGATGACGGCGGCAATCGTCGACGCGTCATGCAGGGCGACCAGGCGCTCCAGGTCCTCGGCGAACTCGGCGCCATGCGGCGGGATGCCGACCGAGAAGGCGTTGCGCGCCGGGTCGTGGGTGTGGCGGATGTGGTCGACGCCGGCCAGCAGGCTGCCGAACATCTTGCGGTTGGCCACCATGCCGCCCACCGAGATGCCTCCGAAGTTGACGCCGTGATAGCCGCGCTCGCGGCCGATCAGGCGGGTGCGGGCGCCTTCGCCGCGCACGCGGTGGTAGGCGATGGCCATCTTCAGCGCGGTGTCCACCGACTCGGAGCCCGAGTTGGTGAAGAACACGCGGTTCATGCCCGCGGGCGCGATGGCCGCCAGGCGCTCGGCCAGCTCGAAGGCCTTGGGGTGGCCCATCTGGAAGGGCGGTGCGAAGTCCAGCTCCGCGGCCTGCTCCTGGATGGCCTTGACGATCTTGGCGCGGTTGTGGCCCGCGTTGACGCACCACAGGCCGGCGATGCCATCGAGGATCTCGCGACCCTTGTCGTCGCGGAAATACATGCCGTCGGCCTGCGTCAGCAGGCGCGGCGCCTGCTTGAACTGCCGGTTGGCCGTGAAGGGCATCCAATAGGCGTCAAGCTTTGAAACGTCTGCGCTCATGCGGGGCTCCTTGAGGGATCCCAAAGTCTAAAAGCTAATTTGACGGGGTGGTCAGAATCTGGCGGCACCGCAGGGTTCCCATGTGTCGCTCTAAATCAACAAGTGTTGGCGTGCCGTTGAGCAGTGAGAATGTAGGCCCGCGAGGCTCGCCGCGGCCACTGGAGCACCATGCGCAATAGCGTCCGTACAGCTGACTTCACTGCAGGCTTCGGCTTGCTGTTGAAGCAGGGCGAGGAGGTCGTCGGTGTCACCCTGGGGTGGGTTGACCCAGTCACCGGCCACCAGGTCGACCGGCTTGCCCAGATCGATTTCGAGGGCGGCGTGACCTACATGTTGAGCGGCTCGGCGTCGAACAACGAGCAAGGCGCCGCGTTGGCGTGCCAGTTCCTGGTCAATGAATTGAACAGACGCGGCGGCAACTGGGGCGATATAGCGGTACCTGAGGCGACCTCGGACGTCGATGCTTTTGCAGTTGATCGCTCGGCTCGCCATCGCGTGCTAAACATGCAGTGCGTGCGAGCGGTGATTGATCCCAGGTATTGGAGCGAACTCGGCCGGGAAGGGATCGTTACCGTCTCCAAGGGGACTCGTGAGACGGCGGAAATGATGCTGTCCGCGATTGCTCACAAGGCGGCCAAGTTGCCGGTTGCTCAGCGTGCTGAGCTGGTGCTGGTGCTAGATGCGAGCGACACCCCGGTGATGGCGCTGGCACCCGTGGTCGAGTCATTTCGCGAAGAATTTCTGAACGACGCGGCTGGATATGGCTTCAGGGCGGTGTGGGTCGTAGGCCCGCTGGACGATGGGCGCCTCATGGGTCAAATCGCATGAGCGGCAGGCCCCGGTGTTTGCAAGCTAGTGCTGCGGCAGGTCCTGCTCCTGCCCAAGGCCCTGCAGGCCGTGGAATGGAATGGCGATGGTCGCATTCGGCTCGTGCTGAATGAAAGCCTGCCCGCCACGGTGCGTGGGAAGGACATCGTGCTGCAGTACCAACCCGGCGGAACCGGTTCGTCGGCGTGGCGTTGCGAGGCAGGCGCCGTTCCACCACGGTTCCTGCCCGCGATGTGCCGCTAGCCCAAGGCGGCGAGTTCCGCTTCGTCGAAGCCGGCCGCGCGGCGGGCTTCGAGATTGAAGGGCGCGCGCAGCTTGGGCGCCTGATGAAGGGTGGCGAGTTCGGCGTAGGTCGCGATCGGGTCCAGGCCGCGCTGCTCGCACAGAAAGCGGTACCAGCGGTTGCCGGCCAGCACATGGCCGATCTCGTCGTGCAGGATGATGTCGAGGATCTCGCCAGCGCGCTTGTCACCGGCACCGACAAGCTTGCGCTTGACGGCGGGCGAGGCGTCCAGCCCGCGTGCTTCCAGCGTGCGCGGCACGAGGGCAATGCGAGCGAGCAAATCGTGTTTCGTCCGCTCGGCCATGTCCCACAGCGCGTTGTGGGCGTCGAAGTCGCCGTAGTCGAAGCCCAGCGTCAGCAGATGCTCGCGCAGCAGCGTGAAGTGCTTGGCTTCTTCCTGGGCGATGCGCAGCCAGTCGCGGTAGAAGGCCTCGGGCATGCCGGGGAAGCGCCAGCAGATGTCCAGGGCCAGGTCGATGGCATTCAGCTCGATGTGGGCGATGGCGTGCACCAGGGCCGCGATGCCGGCCGGCGTGCGCAGCGACGGACCTTTGAGCGTGATGTGCTCGACCAGGCGCGGGCGTGCGGGCCGCCCCGGAATGCCGCCGGGCTCGGGAATCAGCGCGCCGGTATCGACCGGCAGGGCGGCGTCAAGCGTCAGCGTGGCGGCGGCCTTGGCGGGCGCATCGGCAATCAGGAGGGGGCCGAGCGTGGCCAGGCGGAGGTCGGACATTGCCCGGGATTCTAAAATCCGCCCCTTTTGCGCGTTTTGCGCGAGGCCGCGATGGCGATTTACCAGCTCGACGAGCACCTTCCCGACGTGGCCGACTCCGCCTGGGTGGCCGACAGCGCTGAGGTCATCGGCCGCGTGACGCTGGGCGAAGGCGTCAGCATCTGGTTCAACGCCGTGCTGCGCGGCGACAGCGACACGCTGACGATTGGCGCGGGCAGCAACATCCAGGACGGCTCGGTGCTGCACGCCGACCACGGCTTTCCCCTCGTCATCGGCGAGAACGTGACCGTGGGTCATCAGGTCATGCTGCACGGCTGCACGGTCGGCGACGAAAGCCTCATCGGCATCGGCGCGGTGGTCTTGAATGGCGCGCGCATCGGCCGCAATTGCATCGTCGGCGCCGGCGCGCTGGTGACCGAAGGCAAGGAATTTCCGGACGGCTCGCTGATCGTCGGTGYGCCGGCCAAGGTCGTGCGTGAACTGAGCGAGGCGCAGGTCGCCGGGCTCAAGGCCAGCGCGGCCCATTACGTCAACAACGGTCGCCGTTATGCGGCCGGCCTGAAAAGAATCCGATGAGTGAACTGCACAAATTCCTGTTCGACGGCCTGCCGGTGCGCGGCATGCTGGTGCGGCTGACCGACGCCTGGCGCGAGGTGCTTAGCCGCCGCGAGCCCGGCCAGGAGTACCCGCCCGAACTGCGCGACCTGCTCGGCCAGATGAGCGCCGCGGCCGTGCTGATGCAGGCCAACATCAAGTTCAACGGCGCGCTGGTGCTGCAGATCTTTGGCGACGGCCCGGTCAAGCTCGCCGTGGCCGAGGCTCAACCCGACCTGAGCTTTCGCGCGACGGCCAAGTGCGTCGGCGAACTCGCGCCCGGCGCCGACCTGCCCGCCATGCTCAATGTGCACGGCCAGGGCCGCTGCGCGATCACGCTGGACCCCAAGGACAAGTTCCCCGGCCAGCAGCCCTACCAGGGCGTCGTGCCCCTGCACGGCGACCACCGCGAGCCGCTGTACAAGCTCTCTGAAGTGCTGGAGCACTACATGCTGCAGTCCGAGCAGCTCGACACCCGGCTGGTGCTGGCCGCCAATGGCGACATCGCCGCCGGCCTGTTGATCCAGCGGCTGCCGGTCGAAGGCGAGGGCAACCTCGAAGGAAAACGCAACGAGGATGACATCGGGCTGTCCGAGGGCTTCAACCGCGTCGCCATCCTCGCGGGCACGCTGACCGCCGAAGAGCTGCTGACGCTGGACGCCGACACCATCCTGCGCCGCCTGTTCTGGGAGGAGACGGTGACCCGTTTCGAGCCCCAGGCGCCGCATTTCGCCTGCACTTGCTCGCGGGAGCGTGTGAGCCAGATGCTGCGCGGCCTGGGCCGCGACGAGGCCGACAGCGTGCTGGCCGAGCGCGGCGAGATCGAGATCGGCTGCGACTTTTGCGGCCGGCACTACCGCTTCGACGCGGTGGATGTCGGCGCGCTGTTCACGCCCGCCGGACGCCAGCCGGACGGCGCCGAAGGCACGCTTCAATAGTTCTGAGGTCGTTCAGCGTTTCCATTGCGCAACGGGCCTCATGCCTTCTGAGGATGCCCGGCAGCCTAGTGATTGACGCCACTGCCCCGAGCTGAGACTTTCGCCTTTTGGCCCCTTCTTGAAAGGGCCAGGAGGCGACAGTGGCCGACAAGGGCGGATTTGGCAGCTTCCCGTGGGCAAGTGCCGCGGTGCTGGTGGCCTTCGTGGCCAGCACCCAGCTCGTGCCCCATGCCTTCGAACCGCTGCGGCCCGCCGAGAAGGCCCGCGCCCAGGCGCCGCTGGACCCGGATCTGGACGTCAACGCCCGCCTCTGGGAAGACCCGTTCACTGCGCTGCGCCGCTACGAGACGGAACGGGCGGAGCGCTGCGAGCGCGTGCGCAAGCAAACCTCGCAAACCCTGGACATCGACTGCCGCGACCGCGTGGCCGAGGTGCGTGACCCGCAGCGCATGCTGGCCAAGCTGGACCGCGACCACGACCAGCGCCTGGATGACACGCTGATCATCATGGGCCTGCTGCCCGGCGCCGATTTCGTGGGTGCCGAGGAGGCGCGGCGGCGTGTGCGCTACGCGACGCTGGCCGGCCTGCTGGCCCAGGACTATGTGCCCGACAACGCGGAGCGGCTCAGCCTGCTGGAGTTCAACCTGCTGGAGGCGGCCGCTCCGGCCGAGGCGGCGTCAGTGGCTTCAGCAGCATCGGCGGCCTCCCGGCCCGCTGCCGCCGACAAGCAGGCGCGCGCGGCCAAGGACAACTTCGTCGTGCCCTACGAGCTGCTGTCGGCGCGCTCGGAGCACCGCCGCAAGCCCGACGGCGAGGGCGATGCCAAGGCCGACAAGCCGCGCCGCTATGGCCAGATCGCCTTGCTGTGGGTGGACGAAAATTCCCTGCCCAACCGCAAGCTGGATGCCCTGGCCCGGCTGACCCAGCAGCTGATGGGCAGGCCGGCCCGCGACCTTGCGGCACCGGGTGGATCAGACGGGCAGCGCCTGCCCAGCCTGGCCGTCATCGGCCCTTCGTCGACCGACGCGCTACGCGCCGCACTGATGGACCTGCGCTGCGCGGCCGACCGCAAGAACGCCGCCGCCGATGCCCTCAGCCCTGCGGCCAGCGCGGCGGCCGCACGCTGCAGCTCGGGCGTGGCGGGTGCCGTGCGGGGTCTCGCGCCCGACCTGCAGGAGGGCTACGAGCTGCTGTCGCGTGCCGAGTTCTACAACTCGGCCTCGACGGCGCCCAACAGCATGATCGCGGAGCTCAGCGACCAGAAGCTCGAGTCCTTCGTCACCGACCAGTTCAACCGCATCACCGGCGTCAACCCGGTGCGGCCGGTGCAGATGGTGCGCACCATCGGTACCGACGCCGAGCTCATCAAGCGCATCGTTGCCGAGCTCGGCCTGCGCCTGCCGCATGAGGGCCGGCGCGTCGTCATCGTTGCCGAGCGGGATTCGCTCTATGCCCAGTCCCTGGTCAGCGAGCTGCGCTACCGCCTGCCCGAGGGGCGGCCGCAGAGCCAGCCGCTGAAGATCGAGGTCATCTATTTCTTCCGCGGCATCGACGGCATCACGACGCGCGAGGCCGGCACCGCCGCCGCAGCCGGGCCGGCGGCCAAGAGCGCGCCGCTGGAATGGCCCGAGAGCCGTGACCAGCTCGACTATCTGCGCCGCCTCGGAGCCGGGCTCAAGCGCAGCGAGGCCGACTCAAGCCGCCTGCCCATCGGTGCCATCGGCATCTTTGCCAACGACGTGCACGACAAGCTGCTCGTTCTGCAGGCCCTGCACGAGGATTTCTCCGACCGCATGTTCTTCACGACGGACATGGACGCGCGCTATCTGCACCCCCGCACCCAGGCTTTCACGCGCAACCTGGTTGTTGCCAGCAGCCTGCCCCTGGCCTTCTACCCGCCCGCGGCAGGGGCACCGCACGGCGCCGTCGACCTGCAGGCCGGCACGCCGCCGCTGCGCGACATCTACCAGGCCAGCACCTATGCCGCCGCCCGCCGGGCCGGCTGCCGCAGCGAGAGCTGCAAGCGCGACGAGAGGCTGTCGCTGGAGCCGGCCCTGCAGAAGCCCTCGCTGTACGAGGTGGGCCGTTCCAGCGCAGTGCCGCTGGCTGGCTATGCGCTGGAGGCCCAGCCGACGCCACCGAGCGCGGGGCGCCACGGCCTGGCCGTGCTGATGGTGGTCGTGATGAGTTGCGCGCTGCTTGTCTGGCCGTCCACGCCGGCGATCCGGCAGGCGCGCCGTGTCTTCCTGCGCGAGCCGACGATGGACAACCAGCCGCAGATGGACATGACGTCCATCGTGCTGGTGGCCCTGCATGCCGGCGTGTTCGCCTACGTGCTGGCCAGCCTCATCGAATTCCTGCTGCCCAGCCAGCTCGGTTTCGTTCATGCCCTGCTGCTGGCCAGCCTGGCTGCTTTCGGGGCACTGCTGGCCGTGCTGCCGGCTTTGCTGCTGGCGCGGCGCGAGCAGCCAGCGCCGCCCGACCAGCGCGCTGGCGTCGACCGCCTGCATCTCGTCGTCGTGCTGCTGGTGGTGGGGGTCTGGCTGTGGCTGGCCTGGCCGGCCGGCGGATGGAACCAGGCCGGCGTCTGCGACAGCTGCGAGCCGGTGGCCTGGCTGGAAGGCGTCAGCGCCTGGCCTTCGCATCTCATCCACCTGCTGGCGCTGTTCGCCATCCTGTGGACGCTGGACTGGGCCTGGGCCGACTCGCTCAACCAGCTCCGCCACGACTCCGACTGGCTGCGGCTGCCGCGGCCCGTGCCCAAGCCCGTCGTGCGCAGCGACATGCGCCAGCTGTTGCGCGGCTGGTTCGAGCATGTCAGCGTGTTGTTCTGGAAGCCCGGCGTCGGCTACAGCTGCGACTTTGACGAGCTCTGGCAGGAGTACGGCGAGCGCGGCGAGGCCCGCCCGCGCGCCGCACGCACCCTGGTCTGGTACGGGCTCACGCTGAGCTGCGTCGGGCTGCTCTTCCTGTGCCTGTCCGAAGGGCAGATTCCCGAGGTGCCCGTGCGCGGCGACGAGCACCGCCAGATGGTGAGTGCCACGCTCTACGCCATCCTGCTGCTGCTGCCGCTGCTCATCGTCGCGGTGGCCGACGCGACGGTGCTGCTGGTGCGCTTCGTGCATCACATGAATGCCGGGCGCACTTTCTATCCCGAAAGCACTATCGAGATGTTTGCCAAGTCCCTGGGCGAGGAGCACAGGGCCTTGTGGGCGCAGCGCTTCAGCGCCCGGCCCGAGGACCGCAGCAAGGACGGCGGCGGCTTCGCGGTGCACACGCTGCTCGACGACTGGATCGACATCCAGGTCGTGGCTCGGCGCAGCACGCCGGTGGCCCGCCTCGTCATAGGTCCGTTCGTCGTGCTGGCGTTGCTGGTCGTCGCGCGCAGCCGGCTGTTCGACAACTGGTCGCTAACGCCGGCCATCGCCGTCGGCGTCAGCTTCTACATCGCCGCGCTGATCGGCCTGACGCTGCTGCTCAAGCGTGCCGCCGAGACGACGCGCCGCCGGGCGCTGGCGTCCATGCAGGCCGATCTGCGCTGGCTGGCGGGCAGCGGCAAACCGCTGTCCGACCTCGTCGAGCCCTACAAGCGGCTGATCGCGTCGGTCGAGAACGAGCAGTGCGGTGCGTTCGCCTCCTTCTTCGACCAGCCCCTGCTCAAGGCCATCCTCGTGCCCCTGGGGGGGGCGGGCGGCACGCAGCTGTTCGACTACCTGCTGCTCGGCCGCTAGAACAGCCGCGCTGATGCGATCCGGCAATTTCAAGCCCTAGAACCGCGGGCCGACCGGTCTGCACTTCCCCCCTCCATACGATGGTGTTTGCTGTCAGGGCGACTAGCCTGTTAGAGCGGCCGCCCCGATTCGAGGCCCCCGTCGGGCGCTCCCGGCATCGCCGTTCCATGCCGGTCACTGGAGTGAAGCATGACATCCGATCAACGACTGCTGGCCCTGATCGGCCGCCGACTACCGGCCATCTTCGACGTCATCCCACGCGGGCCCCAGGGCTTGTCCGTGCATGATCGCGTCAGCGCCGTGGCATTGAATCCCCAGCCGCTGCCGCCCGAGCACATTGGCGCGGCGCTGGCGCAGGAGTTCGCCCACATGGCCTGGGTGAGCGACCGACTGGGCCTGAACTGGAAGACCATGGGCCAGGATCTGGACGACTGGTGCCCCACGCAACCGCGCAAGATCAAGTTCCCCGTTGGTTGGCCGCCCGTGCCCGAGCCCGATCCGCATCCGAACTGGCTGGCCGAGCTGCACCTGGGCTTTGCGGCCAAGCTGTCGGCGATCTCCGCCGAAAATGCCGGCACGCCACTGGCCGCCACGCTGGACCGCGCCGTCAATCGATCCGTCGACGCGCTGTCGCAGTTGCAGGCGAAGTGAAGCTCAGCGGGCCGGTGCGCCCACGGCCTGCGCGGCCTGAGCGAGACGGCTCGCTTCGTCGCCGCAGATGTCGACCCAGGGCAGGCCCTGGGTCGACAGTGCTGCGCGCAACCGGCCGTCGAAACGCGACCGCACCTCGGGGCCGTCGCGCTGGATGCCGTCGGCCAGCCAGGGGAGGTCAGGCGCGCACAGCAGCGTCAGCGCGCAGCGGCGCTGGAAGGCCAGCGCGGGGACGAGCAGGCTGTCGTCGCCGAAGTAGTGCTGGCTGCACAGTGCCGTGATCAGCGGCGTGGTGTCGCAGAAGACCAGTTCATGCGCCCGCGCCGCGGCCTCGATGCGCGCGGCCTGCTCGGCAGCGATGTGGGCCTGCTCGTGCTGCAGCGGTGTGCGGCCATGGGCGTCGCACCATTCGCGCAGGTATTCGCTGACGAGCCCGGCATTGAATTGCCGTGCCAATGCCTCGGCCAGCGTGGACTTGCCGGTGCATTCGGCACCCAACAAGGCAATCATCCTTGCCATGAAGGCTCCGCAAATTGTGCGTGGCCAAGTTCGCCGTGTGGTGGCTGGCCAAGCGACTGCCGTGGAACCGGCTTTGCCGGGCCACTGGCAGTGCCCCCTCGAAGGGGGCGCGCGCAGCGCGTAGGGGGTGAGCTCATTTTCTCCAGGCGCGCCAGCCGATCACGCTCATCGGGATGAAGCCCGCGTAGAGGATCACGGTCAACCAGTAGCCCTTGAGGCCAAAGAGCACGACGCTGACCACGTTGACGACGATCCAGGTCGGCCAGTTCTCTTCGTACTTGCGCGCCAGCAGCCATTGGCCAAGCAGGCTGGCGACGGTGGGGAAAGCATCCCAGTAGGGAAGGGGGCTGTCGGTGTTCTTCGCGAGAAAGACGCCGAGCAAGGGCCAGGCGGCCAGCGTCAGCAGCGCGGGCTTGACGAGGCCTTGCAGGCCGAGGCGGCGTACCTTCAGCGCCTCGCCGTCGCGCGTGCGGCCAAAGCGCCATTGCCACCAACCCCACAGCGCCAGTGCGGCGAACACCAGTTGCAGTGCGGCCTCGCCATAGAGCTTGCCGTCCCAGAACAGCGCGAAATACATCAGCGAGCTGATGAGGGCCAGCGGCCAGGCCAGCAGGTGGACGCGCATATTGCACACGACCATCCAGACGGCCAGCACGAAGGCGACCAGCTCCAGCCAGGAGATGGGGCTGCCGAATGCTGAGAAGGCCGGCGCAAGAAGCGCCGCCCAGATGGTGGCGAGCATCAGCGCTTGATGGAAGACGCTGCAGCCGGCGCCAGCGGCACGAAGACTTCGTCGGACTTGATCATGCCCAGCTCGAAGCGGGCCTTCTCCTCGACCATCTCCAGGCCCTCGCGCAGATCACGCAGTTCGGCCTGCAACTGGGCGTTGCGGGCCCGGGCCTTGTCGTTGTCGGCCTGGGCCTGGCTCAGCTCCTCCCGGAGCTGAGCGACGTGCGGAATGCTGCCCCGGCCCACCCAGAGCTGGGCTTGGATGGCGATCAGGAAGATCGCCAGGACCGCGGCAAGCGCCTTCAAGCTTTACTTGAGGTTGTAGAAGGCGGCACGGCCGGGATAGAAGGCGACGTCGCCCAGGTCTTCCTCGATGCGCAGCAGCTGGTTGTACTTGGCCATGCGGTCCGAGCGCGACAGCGAACCGGTCTTGATCTGGCCGGCATTCAGGCCGACGGCGATGTCGGAGATGGTGCTGTCCTCGGTCTCGCCCGAGCGGTGCGAGATGACGGCCGTGTAGCCGGCGCGCTTGGCCATCTCGATGGCGGCGAAGGTCTCGGTCAGCGTGCCGATCTGGTTGATCTTGATCAGGATGGAGTTGGCGATGCCCTTGGAAATGCCTTCCTGCAGGATCTTGGTGTTGGTGACGAACAGGTCGTCGCCAACGATCTGCACGTTCTTGCCCAGGCGGTCCGTCAGGATCTTCCAGCCGTCCCAGTCGCCTTCGGCCATGCCGTCTTCGATGGAGATGATGGGGTACTTGTCGACCCAGGTGGCCAGCATGTCGGTCCATTCCTGCGCGGTCAGCTGGATGCCGCCTTCGCCTTCGAGCACGTACTTGCCGTCCTTGTAGAACTCGCTGGCAGCGCAGTCCAGGGCGATGGCAATCTGGTCGCCGGCGCGGTAGCCGGCCTTGTCGATGGCCTGCAGGATCAGCTGGATGGCTGCTTCATGGCTCTCGACGCTGGGCGCGAAACCGCCTTCATCGCCGACGGCGGTGGAGATGCCCTTGTCGTGCAGGATCTTCTTCAGCGCGTGGAAGACCTCGGCACCCCAGCGCAGCGCTTCACGGAAGCTCGGCGCGCCCACGGGGACAATCATCAGCTCCTGCAGGTCCAGCGAGTTGTTGGCGTGGGCGCCGCCGTTGATGACGTTCATCATCGGCACCGGCAGCTGGCAGCCGTTCATGCCGCCGAAGTAGCGGTACAGCGGCAGGCCGGACTCTTCGGCCGCGGCGCGGGCCACGGCCATTGACACGGCCAGCATGGCGTTGGCGCCCAGGCGGCTCTTGTTCTCGGTGCCGTCCAGGTCGATCAGGGTCTTGTCCAGGAAGGCCTGCTCGGAGGCGTCCAGGCCCAGCACGGCCTCGGAGATTTCGGTGTTGATGTGCTCGACGGCCTTCAGCACGCCCTTGCCCAGGTAACGGCTCTTGTCGCCGTCGCGCAGCTCGATGGCCTCGCGCGAACCGGTGGACGCACCCGACGGCACGGCCGCGCGGCCCATGACGCCGGACTCCAGCAGCACGTCGCATTCGACGGTGGGATTGCCGCGGCTGTCGAGGATTTCTCGACCGACGATGTCAACGATTGCGCTCATGGGGTTGTCTCCAGGAAGTGAAAAATTCGGGCGGGCGCAAGTGTGCCAAGCGGGCGTTACCGTGTCACAACAAGCGGCCGGTGCGTTGGGGCGGGAGTTTAAGTGCTGGGCTGCGTCGGTCCCTGGCGCCATAGCCGCCAGGTGACGGCCGCGAGCAGCACGACGCCCACGCCCAGCACGGCCCACAGCAGCAGGCGGCGCGGGGGTAGAGCGGGTTCCGCGGCTGGCATGGCCTGGGGTGTGAAGGCGCCAAGCTGGGCTCGGCCCAGGCGGGCCTGCTCACGCTGCCAGTCGGGCACCACTTCGGCCAGCGAGTGCGGGCCGGTCTCTGGCGCTGCGGCGCCCACCTGCAGGCTGAAAGGCGGTTCGCCCTGGGCAGCCCACACGAGGCGGGTGACGCGCACGGCCCAGTCCAGGCGCAGGCTGTCGGCGGGCGGCAATGCGGTGCCGCGCGGCGGCAGCAGACGCAACTCGCTGGCACCGATGCCCAGCGGTAACGCAGGGGCGATGTCGGCGGGGGCATCGCCTCGCTCCACGCGGTAGAACACGCTGCGGGCGATGGTCTGCCAGGGCGCTTTCGGGCCCGAGCGCGTCTGCACCTGCACGGGCAGGACCCAGGTGCCCCGCGTGCCGGCCAAGCTCAGGCTCAGCAGGGGCTGTGGGCCGCCCAGCGGGATGACCCAGCCGCCATCGGCATCTTGCGCGGGCAAGGGCGAGCTGCGAACCAGCTGCTGCGGCGCTGCGCCAGCGGGTTGGGCCAGCAGGGTGGCGGCCTCGGGCTGCACGGCGCGCGTGGCGTCGTCCCACACCAGGCGCAGATAGCGTTGCGGACGGCCTGGCAGGGTGACCAGCGGCTGGGCCAGCGGCGCGCCGTCGGTCGTGCGCAGGCCCAGCAACTGACCGGTTCCCAGCACTTGCCAGGCTTGCAGGTCGGGGCTGGTCTCCAGCCGGTAGCCGGCCTGGAAAGCTGCGGCGTCGGTGGGCCAGCGCAGCCGCAGTTGGCGGGGCTCGGCCGGCCATTGGGCCGGCTCGCCCAGGTCCAACAGCCAGCCGGCGGGAAGCCGATGACGTGGTGCCGACGCGGCGACCGGCGCCGGCGGCAGCGCGGCCAGCTTCAGCTCGCGCTCGGGCATGGTCAGCAGGTCGTCCGGCAGCAGCGCGAAGGGCACGCGGCGGCCCTGGGCGTCGAGCAGCTGCCAGTCGCGCAGGTCGCTGCCCAGGCTGTGCTGCCAGGCTTCGGCCGTGGCATCCAGCGTCAGGAAGGGCGCGGGTTGGGTGATCTGCACCGGCGCGCGGTGCGGGCTGGCTGTGGCCGATGTGGCGGCCAGCAGCACCAACAGCTCAAGAAGGCTTTTTCTCATCTTGTGTAGAGCCCGGCAAAGGCGCGATATAGCCGATGACCAGCATCAACACGCCCACGCCGATGAAGGAGACGATGCGCAGCACGGTGCCGCTGCCCTGCAGGTCGAAGATCAGCAGCTTCAGCACGACGGCGCCCAGCAGCACGGCGCCGGCCAGCCAGGGCGCGCGCTGGTGGCGGCGCGTGCCCAGCAGCATCAGCACCAGGGCCAGGGCGCTCCACAGCAGTGCCAGGCCGGTTTGCACGCCGCGGGACTCGAGCCAGCCGTCGACGTGATAGGGCACATCGCCCCAGTGATGGAAGCAGCGGATCAGCATGCCGTTGAGCCAAAGGAAGGCCAGGGCTGCCGGCACAGCCAGCGAGGAAGGCGGCAGCTTGAGCGCGGCAGCAGCCGGGCTGCGCAACCAGGCAACGACGGCCAGCAGCGCCGCGGCGATGCCGAGATCGAGTGGATTCAGCACCGGGATGTAGGGCAGAGGCTGGGCAGTGCCGGGGCTGGCCCAGTTGGCGATCAGCACCCAGGCCGAAAGTGCCAGGCTCAGCACGGCAGCGCCCACCTGGGCATAGGCCGCAGGCGCCAGGCGCAGTGGCCAGGCCTGTTGATCGGCAGGGCGACGCTGCTGGCGCAGCACGGCAGCCAGCAGCAGCGCCGGCACCAGCAGCCAGCCCAGCCAACCCCAGGCGCTGCCGGGGTCGCCGAGGTCGGCCGTCCAGTGGCGGCCTTGCAGAGCGCCGAGCAGCGCAAATGCCAGCAGGCTGCCGGCATGCGTGGCGTTGCGCAGCAGCGCGGGCCAGTGCGACGCCGTGCGTTGCAGCACGAGTGCCTGCGCAACCCAGGCCAGCGGCAGTGCCCACACGCCGCCTGCCGACAGCGGCGCGCCGTGCAGCACCGTGCCCAAGATACCGAGCAGGCCCCAAGCCGGCAGCAGCAGCGCGGTCGGCCACGCGGCCGTGGGCCAGCGCCACAGTGCCTGCAGGCTCAGCAGCACGGCGCTGACGGCGGCGATCAGTGCGACGCAGGCGGCCCACTCATGCGGTGCCGCCACCCACTGGTCAAGGACGATGCCCGCCGCGACGGCGAGCCACACCGTGCCCCAGCCGACCAGAGCGAACGCGACGCCGGCATGCCACGGCCGGCTGTCATCGCGGCCGAGGAATCGGGCAGCGCCCAGCCCTGCCGCGGCGATCAGCAGCGCATTCAGCAACTGCGATGCCGCATGAAGGCCGTCCAGGTCATCGCGAGACATCGACATCACCAGCGTGGCGCCACCCAGCGCCATCAACGCCAGGCCGCTCGCCAGCACGCGCAGGCGTCGCTGGCGCAGGCTCAGCCATACCGCACCGACACCTTCCAGCGCCCAGGCACCGGCGGTGGCCTCGGCGCTGAGCGCGAATGGAATGACCAGCGTGCCGAACACGGCGCCGAGCGCGATGAAAGCCTCGAACACCAGGGCATGCGCCGGGCGGCGCCGCACCCAGGCGGCCAGGCCCGCGTAGGCCGCGCCGATCAGCAGCGCAGCAAAGGCGATGGCCATCGAGTCGGGCTTGAGCAGCGCGTACTGCATCGCCGAAGCAAAGACCGGCACGCCGAACAACAGCGTGGCTTGCAGCCAGACCTCGGGTGCTTGCGCGCGGCGGCCCGGCATCAGCAGCACGGCGGTGAACAGCAGCCAGAAGGCGATCAGGAAGCCCTGGGCGACGGCGTAGTCGGCGGGCGTATAGGCCGTCAGTCCCCAGGCACTCGCGATGAAGGCGGTGAAGCTGAAGGCGATCAGGTTCAGGCGCGGCCAGTGCTTGAACCAGGCGACGAGCGCCACGCCCAGGCCCAGCACGAAGTCATAGCCGAGCAGCATGGCGATGGCGCCGCCGCCGGTGGACAGCAGCAGCGGCGTGGCATAGCCGCCCAGGGCGGCGACGACGGCCAGCGCCTGCGCGTCCTGCTTGACGGCCAGCAGTGCCGCCAGCAGCGAGACGGCCAGCATCAGCGCGAACACGAGTGCGAGCGGCTCCAGGCCGGCCAGCTTCACGGCGGCAAACAGCGTCAGGTAGACAACGGCCACGCCGCCGCCCTGCAGCAGCAGCCCGTAGCCGCGCGAGCGCAGCCTCAAGCGCCAGCCGATGACCAGCAGCGCAGTACCGGTGGCGCCGATGCCGGCCAGGCGCACTTCCAGTGGCACCGTGACGTTCTCTGCCGCGAAACGCGCGAGGAAGACGAGGCCGAGGAAGAGCATCGCCAGCCCGACCTTGACGATGGTGTTGGCCGCAGCGAGGCGCTGGGCCCAGACGGGCATGGGGATGGGACGGCGCGGGACGGGCGCCGAGGCCGGTGGTTGGGGTGCCGGCCTGGGCGGCGGCGGTGCAGCAACCGGCGTCGCGACGGTAGGTGGCAACGGCGCGACAACTGCTTCGGTCCGCTGAGGCACGGCCACAGGGGGCGTTGAAGCGGGTGGTTGAGCGGGCAGCGGCGCCGGCGCCGGTCCGCGGGCTGTGAGTGACCTGCTCCCTCCCCGCCGTACCAATCTAAACGAGAGTGAGTCCGTCCTTTTGGAGAATGACGGACATGAGAACCAGCAAGTACAGCGAGCAGCAGATCATTGGCTTCTTGAACCAGGCCACAGCCGGGATGGGCATCAAGGAGCTGTGCCGCAAGGAAGGCTTCAGCGAGGCCACCTTCTACAAGTGGCGGGCCAAGTACGGCGGCCTGCAGGTCAGCGAGGCCGTGCGGCTGCGTGAGCTCGAGG